>ONMG01000282.1 GCA_900318855.1 uncultured Prevotella sp. | reverse complement strand
GCGTTCTGAGTCAAGCCGGGGTTGTTGCTGATGTCCTTGGCGGGGATGGGGTAGACGTTGTAGTGCTTGTCGACCGATGCGCCCTTGGCCACACCGCCCTTGAACGACCAGATGTACTTGTTGCCGGTAAAGAGGCCGAAGCGCACAAGATCGGAGCGGCGGCGTCCTTCCATGAAGAACTCCTTGCCCCACTCTTTGATGAGCAGGTCGGCATCCACACTCGTTACCTGGGGAGCGTGAGCACGCGTCCTAAGCGCATTGATGTCGGCCACAGCCTTGGCATCACTGCCGTTGAGGCGCCATTCAGCCTCGGCTCTGGTGAGGAAGGCTTCAGCTAGACGGAAGAGGGGAACGTCGGTGTCGGAGAAGGTGGCGTCGCTCGGTGTGCCGCCATTACTGTAGACGTTGGTCCACTTGGCGAACGAGAGTCCGCTGAGGAAGCCTGTAATCTGGTTGGCAGTGAGCTTGCGGTAGCCTCCGCCCACACCGGGGTAGAAGAGGGCGCGGTCGTCGCCAGCCAGCTTTACTACGTCGGCTGTCGAAGTGCCCAGAGCCTTGTCCTCGGCGATGATGTCGGCCTCGCTGCTGCCCGGAGCCTTGCCGTTGGCAGCGGTGTAGTCCTTGACGTATTTGTCGTGAAGATCGGCTGTGGCCAGCTTGATTTTCTCAGGCTCGTTGAAGAAGAACTGCAGGCATGAGTAGCGTGCGAAGTTGCAGGACCACTGGTTGGATGTGCCTAAGTAGGGCATTCCGCTAGTGGCGGTGCTGCTCACGAGGTAGGTGCTGGTAGCGTAGGCCTCGGCCTTCAAACCGTCCTGTCGGATGGGGAAGATAATTTCCTTCATAGCCTGCTCATTCTTGTCGTTGTCGCCCATGAAGAGCTGCTTGTAACCCGACCATCCGTTCTTTGTCTCCGTAGAGAGTGCATACTTGCCGCTACCGATGACTTTGTCGCAGTAGTCAATGGCCTTCTGATAGTCCTTCACCTGTCCGTTGGTGTAGACCGCAGAGTTGAGAGCCAGACGGGCGTGCAGCATGTAGGCAGCACCCTGGTCGGCGCGTCCGAAGTTCTCGGCGTTGTTGAACGAGCCGATAGAGGCAAGCTCAGGCTCAATCTCTGTGAGCTCCTGGTCAATCCAGTCGTAGAGGTCCTTGCCGGCCTTTTCCACGGGCAGTGTGGCAGGATTGTACTCTGTCTTGAAGGGAGCCTTGCGGAAGAGATCGAGGTAGTACCAGTAATGGAGCGCGCGCAGGAAGCGCACTTCAGCGCGGTAGGACTTCACGTTGGCGTCGTCCTTCTGTCCCTCGGTCTCGGAGAGATAGAAATTGTAGAGCTGAATGTCGTATGCCAGACGCTGGTAGGCCCAGTTCACACGGTCGCTGGCACTTGTCCATGCTGTATTGGTAATGGCGGGGATGTCATTATCGTTCTGCCAGGCCCAGATAGTTTCGTCGGAGCAGAGCTCCTCGAGGTTGAAGGTGGTGCGGTAGAATCCGCTTTCGCCCTCATCGTTGCTGATGTCGCCTTTGCCTGCAGGCCCGGTCTGTCCGGTGAGGCCGAGGGTGGCATATTGCTTGGCCAGCAGTTCTGTTGCATTGTAAGTCTTCGACGATTTCGGATCGATGGGGTTCTGATTGAGGTCGTCGGCGCAGGAAACCATTCCGAGTGCCAGTATTCCTACGAAAGCTGACTTGACGAATATCTTCTTTTTCATAATTGCTGCTTAATTAGAAGTTAAGATTGAGTCCAAGTTGGAAACTCATTGGGCGCGGGTAAGGATTCGTGTCTATACCTGAAGCCACCTCGGGGTCGAGTCCCTTGTACTTGGTGATGATGAAAGGATTCTGAGCCGTGAAGTAGACACGTCCGTTGAAGTACTTCTGACCGGCGTAGGTGAGGAGCGCGGGGAAGGTGTAGCCCAAAGTGATGTTGGTGCACTTCAGGAACGAGCCGTTCGGCACGAAGTAGTCGCTGCGATAGTTCTCGCTGGCGTAGGTGTTGCGGCTGCCGGTCCAGCCCAGTGCCACGGCCTCGGGAGTGGAGTTGTGCCAGGCTGAGTTGGAGTAGAGACCGCTGGCGCTGACGATGGCGTTGCGGCTCAGGAAGTCGTAGTAGACATAGTTGCCAATAGAAGCGCGGAAGGCTGCGCTGAGGTCCCAGTTCTTGTAGAGGAACTTCATGGTGAGACCCATGATGACGTCGGGAGCGGGGCTCTTGTAGTAGTAGCCGTCGCTGAGGTCGATCTTGCCGTCGGCGTTGCGGTCGACATACTGTCCCTCGATGGGCTTGCCGTTCTCGTCGTACACCTGCTGGTAGACGAAGAAGGAGTTGACGGGCTCGCCCACCTTGTTGCGCTGAATCAGCGTGTTGTTGCCGCGCGAGATTTTGTCGCCAGCGTCGACATAGTCGGCATAGCCAGCGGTGAGCTCGGTGATTTCGTTGTGGTTCCAGCCCACGTTGTAGGTGATGTCCCAGGTGAAGTCGTTGGTGACGATGGGCTTGACGTCGAAGGCAAACTCAAGGCCGTAGTTCTTCAGAGAGCCGATGTTGCGCATCTGCGTGTCGCCGAAGCCGGTCATGGCCGGAACGGGGATGGTGGCGAGCAGGTCCTTGGTCTTGCGGTAGTAACCGTCAAGATTCCAGGTGAAGCGGCCATTGAAAGCGCTGAAGTCGAGTCCTGCATTCCAGGTGGTAGTCTTCTCCCACGTCAGGTCCTCGTTATAATTGCTTGGACGAGAAGTGTAGTAGTAAGTATTTCCAAAAGGATACTGTGCATACTGGTTGCCCCTCACATAGAGCGGCAGGTAGTAGAAATCTTCGATACCGTTCTGCTGGCCGGTCTTACCCCAACCCATACGGAGCTTGAGTTCATCGAGCCAGCTGACATTCTTCAGGAAGCCTTCCTGATTGATTTTCCAAGCAAGAGCCACTGCTGGGAAGTAACCCCACTTGTTGCCTTTGGCGAACTTCGAAGAACCATCGGCGCGGAAGGTGGCTGTGAGCAGATAGCGGTCCATGAGTGAGTAGTTCAGACGGCCGAAGTAAGAGACCAGTGTGTAGTGAGTGGCCCACTCGTTGTCTGTACGCAATGAAGGTTTGTAGGCGGTGTTGGTATAAGAATCCCAGCCGTTGCCCTCGGAGTAACCTGAACGATGATAGTGGCTTTCCTCGGCTCCACCCATAATGTCGAAATTCTGAACACCGAAAGTATGTGCGTACTGAGCGTAGGCGTTGGCCACCCAGTTGTACTTCCAGTAATTGGTCACGCCTTTATAGCCATAGTAGTTGTTTGAGAAGGAGTAGGGACTGATGTCTTCTGTCTGATTGGCAGATGTGTATTGTGCTCCGAAACTTCCATGCAGGCGCAGGTCCTCAAAGCCATGCACCTTGTAGTCGCCCTCAATATTTCCAGAATAGTCGTTGGTCTGTGCCAGCGTGTACTTATAGCTGAGCAGAGCCACAGGGTTCTGAGGAGCATTGGAGTTGGTCACTTTGAGCCATGTGGGGTCTCCGATAGTTGAGTCGGCAGGCCGAGCCGAAAGTGTCTGATAGTATCCGCCGGTGTAGCGGGCATCAGCACCGTCGATGCGCACGGGTTGCGTAGGATCCATGGCCAGAGCGCCGCCGATGGCACCGCCGGCGTCAGCGTAGCGGTCCTTCTCGTACATATACTTGGCCGTGATGTTGAAGTTCAGATGGTTGTCCAGGAAGGTGGGGGCAAGGTTCACCGATGCATTGGTACGGCGCATCCAGCTGGTCTTCACGATACCGTTGTCGATGTCGTAGCCCAAACTGGCGCGATAGGGCATATTCTTCAAGCCGCCCGACATGCTGATGCTCTGGTGGTTGGACACCGAGGTGCGGAAGATCTGATCCTGCCAGTCGGTGTCGGCATTGCCCAGGAGTGAGGCGTCGAGACCGTTGATGGAGCTCACCAGAGCCCTGTAGTCGGCAGCGTTGAGCACGTCGTATTTCTTCTGAATCGTCGACACCGTCACATCGGTATTATAGGAGAAGGCAGGCTTCTGGCCGGCGCGTCCCTTCTTCGTGGTGATGATGATGACGCCGTTGGAGGCACGCGAACCGTAGATGGCCGTGGCCGAGGCATCCTTCAGCACCGTGAAGCTCTCGATGTCGTTCGGGTTGATCATAGCCAGGATGTTACTCATACCCGTGGCCGTGTTGTTGTCGATGGGCAGACCGTCGATGACGTAGAGAGGGTCGTTGCTGGCCGTGAGAGAGGCACCGCCGCGGATGCGAATCTGAGCGCCGGCACCAGGAGTACCGCCGGCTGTCTGAACGTCGACACCAGCGATTTTTCCGACGAGCATGTCGGAGGCGTTGTTGGTGATACCCTTCGAGAGGTCATCGGGTCTCATGGCTGTCACCGACCCCGTGAGGTCGTTCTTCTTGGCGTGGCCGTAGCCGATAACCACCACCTGTTCGATCGTCTTGGTGTCGTCCTGCATGGTGATGGTCATGTTTGCACTGGCGTTGGCCGTTGCATTGGCATAGCCGATGTAAGACACTGTGATGGGCGTGCCAGCAGCCGTCGTCAAGGTGAAGTTGCCGTCGACGTCGGTCACGGCAGCGTTCTTGCCGCCTACATTGACGGTAGCACCAATGACGGGTTCGCCGGTAGCGTCCTTTACGTGGCCGTTGACAGTGATTTGCTGTGCAAAGGCACTTGCAGAGAGAATGAATCCACACAGCAGTGCGAACATCCTCCGAGGCAATTTAACTTTTACCTGCTTCATCATCTTAGTTTTTTAGTTATTTATAAAATGAATTCTCTTTTCTGCCTTTATCGGTGAAGGTGACTCCTCGCGGGAGTATCTGATTACAAGCATGTTTCGTTCTTTAGGTGCTGTGAACAGTGCTCTTAGGCCGTCTTCATTGATTCAAGCGCTGCAAAGTTACATTTACTCCCTGCTTAATGAAATAAATTATGGGTTAAAATCGTTATACTCAGTGGGAAAACGTTTGCACGCGGCTTGTGCAAAAATCTCTTGCACCCGCTTCGTGTCCCCAAAACGTTTGCATAACTTTGCACACATTAAAGACCAGATCAAGTGAAAGAACCTGAACCAATCACAATGAAGGATATCGCAAGGGAGCTCGGTGTCTCCGTTGCCACAGTGTCGCGCGCCCTCAGCGACAGTCCTAAAATCAGTAAACAGCGGAGGCTTGCCATCCAAGCTTTCGCCCGCGAGCACAACTTTGTGCCTAATGTCATTGCCGAGACGTTGCGAGCCTCGCGCGTAAGGCCCTCGAAAATCATCGGGGTCATCGTGCCCCAGATTCCGCACTATTATTTCTCCACTATCCTCAGCGGTATCGAGGAGGAGGCCTACGTCAGGGGCTATTCCATCATGGTGGCCCAGAGCAACGAGCGCTACGACCGCGAGGAACAGATTTGTCAGCGTTTCTATGAGAATAAGGTATGCGGCATCATTGTCTCTCAGGCCAAGGATACTCAGAAATACGACCACTTCAAGAAGCTCATCGACAGTGGGGTGCCCCTGGTGTTCTACGACCGCATCTGTACCGGCGTCTACTGTAGCCGAGTGGTGGTCGATGACTATATGGGCGCCTTCACTGCCGTCACCCATCTCGTCAACACCGGCTGCAGACGCATAGCCTATTACAGTTCGCCCATGAACCTCGAGATATCGAAGAACCGCTACAACGGCTATCGTGATGCCCTGCTCAGGCGCGGCTTAGAACCCGACGAGCGCTTCGTCAAGATATGTGACAACAGAGCCGATGCCGAGGCCATAACCCCCGATCTGCTTTCGCAGGAAGAGGTGCCCGATGCTTTCTTTGCCGTCAACGACGATACGGCCATCGGCATTCTCTATACGGCCAAGCATATGGGCTACCGCATACCGGAGGACCTGAGTATCTGCGGTTTCACCAATGGCGTGAGGGCCACGGCCTGCGACCCCATGCTCACCACGGTGGAGCAGCGCGGCATGCTCGTGGGCGAGGAGGCTGCCAACATCCTAATCGGACAGGTGGAAGGCTCGCTGCCTAAGGATAAGGTGGAGAAGCGTGTGGTGCGCACCCGGCTGGTCATACGCGGCACTACCCGATAGCGGAATGCTTTAGCGAGATTCCTTCTCCCGGCATCTTTCCGCAGACCGCGTTGGAATAAGAAATCAACAAAAACGACAGAGTACAGATAAGAAATCAACTAAGAACTATAGCAATTATGAAACAGAAACCGGATTTGAGCTTTTGGCAACTGTGGAACCTCAGTTTTGGGTTCTTCGGTGTCCAGATTGCTTACGCGCTGCAGAGTGGAAACGTCTCGCGCATCTTCTCAACAATGGGGGCCGACCCCAAGAGCCTTGGATGGTTTTGGATTCTCCCTCCGCTCATGGGAATGATCGTACAACCTATTGTCGGCGTCGTGAGCGACCGCACATGGTGTCGCTTCGGCCGTCGCGTACCTTATCTTATAGCTGGTGCCTTGCTGGCTGTCATCGTGATGGTTCTGCTTCCAAATGCGGGCTCGCTGAGTGATGTGTTCTGGGTGGCTATGGCTCTCGGTGCCATCATCCTGATGTTTCTCGACACGAGTCTGAATATGGCCATGCAGCCTTTCAAGATGATGGTGGGCGACATTGTGAACGAGAAGCAGAAAGGCACAGCCTATGCCATTCAGAGTCTTCTGTGCAACAGCGGGCAGGTGGTGGGCTTCGCTTTGCCCTTCCTGATGACTTACATCGGTTTCAGTGCTGATGCCACGCATGGAGTGCCCTTTTCGTTGAAGATGGCTTTCTATGTAGGAGCCGCCATCCTGATTGCGTGTGTCATCTACACCTGCGTTAAGGTGAAGGAGATGCCGCCCAAGGAATATGCCGAATACCATGGCATTACGCTGGAGCAGGAGAAGGAGAAGGTGAGCTTCGTGAAGCTGCTTCAGCGCGCTCCCTCAAACTATTGGCGGGTGGCCTTGGTGCAGTTCTTCTGTTGGGCTGCTTTCCAGTATATGTGGATTCATTCCACCGGTGCCATTGCCGACCTCTGCTGGAATACGGACGACACGCATTCTGTGGCCTATCAGCAGGCCGGTGATTGGACGGGCATTGTGTTTGCCGTTCAGGCTGTGGTGAGCGTGCTGTGGGCCATGGTGCTGCCTGCGCTCGAGAAGAAAGCCGGCCTCAAGGGAGCCTATGCCATCAGCCTGCTCATCGGTGCGGTGGGCTTTGCGATGGTCCCTTTTGTTCACGATCCTTATCTGCTCTTCGTGCCCTATGCACTGACCGGATGCACGTGGGCAGCTATGCTGGCGCTTCCTTTCACCATCGTCACCAATGCCCTCGAGGGAATGCCGCATATGGGCACTTACCTGGGGTTGTTCAACTGTGCCATCTGTCTGCCGCAGATTATCGCAGGACTGCTCAATGTAGTCGTGGTGTGGCTCGTGGGCTCGCAGACCAATATGCTCTTCGTGAGCAGTTTGTGTCTCTTGGGCGGGGCACTCTCTGTGAAGATTATTATCGACCGTAAACGTGCGATTCAAGCATAATATGACTTAAAACATACAATAGATATGACAATTCATCTCAACATCGACTACCGCACTCTCCCCGGGGAGATGCTGGTAGTGAATATTCCGACTCTCAGCCTCGACGGAAAAGGGGGTTGTGAAAAGAGGACAATGACGACCACCGACGGTAACCGGTGGACAGCATCCATAGAGCTTAAGGTGATTAGCGACATTCCCTCGCTGCCCTATTTCTATTCAGTGGAACGGAGCGGACATGTGGAACGCCATGAGTGGCTCAACGCTGCTCATGTTCTGGAGGCCTCGTTTCAAAAGGCCAAGCATGTGGAGGTTTACGACCATTGGATTGACATCCCTGAGGATGCTTATCTTTACAGCAGCGCTTTCACTCAGTGTGTGCAGCGAAGGGAGCAGCAGCCCGTTAAAGCCACCTCATTTGCCAAGACCATTCGCCTGAAGGTGCGGGCGCCGCAGTTGCGTTCGGCCGAGCGCCTCGCCGTGGTGGGCGATGCTCCCGTCGTGGGGCAGTGGGATGTGCTGAAAGCTGTTGACATGACCGAGCACATGTGCAATGAGTGGGTGGTGGATATTGATGCTGCTCAGCTCTCCGGTAAGACGCTCTCATTCAAGTTCGCTGCCCTTGATGCGGTGAGGGACGTCACTCCGCTGTGGGAAAACGGCGACAACCGTACGATTCAAGTGCCGGAGCTTCATGACGGCGATGTGGTGGTGTATGAGCTCTCGCAAGCTTACTTCTCCATCTATCCTGCAAAATTCGCCGGCACCTTGGTTCCGGTATTCTCCTTGCGCACCAAGGAGTCGTTCGGAGTGGGCGACTTCGGCGATCTGAAACAGATGATTGACTATGTGGCGTCCACAGGTCAGCGCGTGCTGCAGGTGCTCCCCATCAACGACACCACCACAACCCACACCTGGGTGGACTCCTATCCCTACTCGTGCATCAGTGTGTTTGCCCTTCACCCGCAATATTGTGACCTCAGGCAGTTGCCACCGCTTAAGGACAAGAAGCTTGAACTGAAGTTCCGGGAATTGGGACGTAAGCTCAATGCACTGCCACAGATTGACTATGAGGCGGTGAATGATGCTAAGACGGAATATCTCAAGGCGATCTTCGCACAGGAAGGCCGGCGGATGATGGAAGAACGCGAGTTCAAGGAATTCCTGAAGTCGGCCAGTGATTGGCTCGTTCCCTATGCTCAGTTCTGCTACTTGCGCGATAAGTATGGTACCGCTGATTATCAGTCCTGGCCCGACCACAAGCAGTGGAACGAAGCCGACCGAAAGACGCTGACGGCCACGAACCATAAGGATTTCAAGGCCGTGGCCTTCTACTATTTCGTGCAGTATGTGCTGAACACTCAGATGAAGACTGTCCATGAATATGCCCGTGCTAAGCATGTCATCCTTAAGGGTGACATCCCTATCGGAGTGAGCCGCTACGGCTGCGATGTGTGGTCGAAGCCCGACTACTTCCATCTCGATGGACAGGCCGGTGCACCGCCCGATGCCTTCTCCGTGAACGGTCAGAATTGGGGATTCCCAACCTACAACTGGGAGGCTATGCTTGCCGATGGCTGCGCGTGGTGGGCTCAGCGGCTGCAGTGCATGTCGCAGTATTTTGATGCTTACCGCATTGACCATGTGCTGGGCTTCTTCCGCATCTGGGAGATTCCCGTAAGTTGTGTCAATGGCTTGCTGGGCCAATTCTCGCCTGCACTTCCGCTGTCGCGTGAGGATATTGAGTCCTATGGCTTGCATTTCCAGGAAGAGCTCTTCACCCGCCCCTTTATCGCCGACTGGGTTATCGACCGTGTATTCCACGAATATGCGGACGAGGTGAAAGCCACATATCTTGTGCACGAGCATGATGATATTTGGCAGCTGAAACCCGAATACGACACGGAGCGAAAGGTGGAGAAGGTGTTCGAGGGTAAGACTTCGGTGAAGGACATCACGCTGCGTGATGGTCTCTATGCGCTGATTGATGACGTGCTCTTTGTGCGCGATAAGCAGGATGCCAACAAGTTCCATCCCAGAATAACAGCGCAGCTCGACTTCATGTATGAGGCGCTCTATGACTCTGATAAAGCTGCCTTCAACCGTCTCTATGATGATTATTACTATCGGCGTAATAATGACTTCTGGTACGGACAGGCCATGCGCAAGCTGCCGCGGCTCGTACAGTCCACCAACATGCTGGTGTGTGCCGAGGATTTGGGTATGGTGCCCGATTGCGTGCCCAGTGTGATGGACAACCTCCGTATACTCAGTCTGGAGATACAGTCGATGCCGAAGGATTCCAAGGTCAGGTTCGGCCACTTGTCGCGCAATCCCTATCGCAGTGTGGCGACCATCAGCACACACGATATGCCCACGCTTCGTCAGTGGTGGGATGAGGATTGGAACCGCACTCAGGAATATTATAACACGATGCTCTATCGTAGTGGCGCCGCTCCGCATCCTCTTCCCGGATGGCTGGCCAGTGATATCGTGTCGCGCCACCTTACATCGCCTTCCATGCTCTGTATTCTGAGCATTCAGGACTGGCTGGCCATGGATGAGCGTCTTCGTCTCAAGGATGAGAACGCCGAGCGTATTAATGTGCCTGCCGAGGCTCATCATTACTGGCGCTACCGTATGCATGTGAATATTGAGGACCTGATGCACAACCGGAGCTTCTGCGAGAGTGTGCGGGAGCTGGTCGTAGAGTCAGGAAGATAAAGTCAAGTTTAATCCTATCGGTTATGAAGAAGATAGCAGTTCTTTCGCTCCTCCTCAGTCTGCCCCTGTGGACTTGGGCACAGCAAGTGAAGTCTCCCAACGGCAATGTGGTAGTGAATTTCTCGCTACAGGACGGAGTGCCCACCTATGAGATGTCTTATAAGAATAAGGTGGTTGTCAAGCCCTCCCATCTTGGCCTTGAATTGGCCAAGGACAAGCATGCTTCAAAGGGAATGGACGAGACGAGCCTGATGAGCGGTTTCCGTGAGGCGGGGTCCCATCTGTCAACGTTCGACGAGACCTGGAAGCCGGTGTGGGGACAATATGCCTCCATCCGCAACCACTACAATGAGTTGGAGGTCCGTCTTAACCAGACGTCTACCGACCGCAATATCATCATTCGTTTCCGTGTCTATGATGAAGGTATGGGACTGCGGTATGAGTTTCCTCAGCAGAAGAATCTCAACTACTTTGTCATCAAGGAGGAGCACACCCAGTTCGCTATGACGGGCGACCATACTGCATGGTGGCTGCCCGGTGACTACGACACGCAGGAGCAGGAGACGCAGGAAAGCAAGCTCTCGGAGATTCGCTCCCGATTTCACGATGCGGTCAACTGGAGTAATTCCTCGGTTGCCGTATTCTCGCCCACGGGGGTGCAGACTTCGCTACAGATGAAGACGGCTGACGGACTCTACATCAATATCCATGAGGCTGCCTGCATCGACTATGCTACGATGCATCTTAATCTCGACGATAAGAACATGGTCTTCGAGAGTTGGCTCACCCCTGATGCTACGGGGCTGAAGGGATTCATGCAGACGCCCTGTCAGACGCCATGGCGCACGGTCATGGTGAGCGATGATGCACGGACGATGCTGGCCAGCAGTATGATTTACAATCTTAATGAGCCCTGTAAAATTGAGGATACCTCTTGGATTCATCCTACAAAGTACTGCGGCGTGTGGTGGGAGATGATTGTTGGCCGGAATAGCTGGAACTACACCGATGAATATCCGTCGGTGAGGCTCGATCAGATGGATTGGCAGAAGGTGAAGCCCAACGGACGCCATGGTGCCAACAATGCTGAGGTGCGCAAGTATATCGACTTCGCTGCTGCCAACGGACTCTCTGAGGTGCTTGTAGAGGGGTGGAACGTCGGCTGGGAGGACTGGTTCGGACATCAGAAGGACTATGTCTTCGACTTCACTACTCCTTATCCTGATTTCGACCTCAAGGCACTCAACGACTATGCTCATTCCAAGGGCGTGAAGCTGATGATGCACCATGAGACGAGTAGCAGTGTGGTCAACTATGAGCGTCACCTGGAGAAGGCCTACACGCTGATGAACCAATATGGCTACGATGCGGTGAAGAGCGGCTATGTGGGCGACATCATTCCGCGTGGCGACCACCATTTCTCGCAGGAGATGAACAATCACTATCTTTATTGTGTGAAGGAGGCCGCCAAGCATCACCTCATGGTCAATGCGCATGAGGCTGTCCGCCCCACGGGTATTGCTCGTACTTGGCCTAACCTTGTGGGGAATGAAAGCGCGCGTGGCACCGAATATGAGGCTTTCGGCGGCAATGCGCCCTACCATACGGTTATCCTGCCTTTCACCCGTTTGCAGGGTGGTCCGATGGACTACACTCCGGGCATCCTTGAGACTCAACTCAAGACATGGAGCAGCAACCAAAGCTATGTGCGCACCACGCTTGTGGGACAGCTTGCTCTTTATCTCGTGATGTGGGGGCCTCTGCAGATGGCTGCCGACCTGCCCGAGAACTATGCTAAGTACAATGATGCTTTCCAGTTCATCCGTGATGTGGCTGCCGACTGGTCGGATTCTCGTTATCTGGAGGCTGAGCCTGCCCGCTACATCACTGTGGCTCGTAAGGCCAAGGGTACTGACGACTGGTTCGTAGGTGGCAAGTGTAACGAGGATGGACATAAGAGCATTGTAAAGCTCGATTTCCTCGACAAAGGTCGCAAGTATACTGCTACAATCTATGCTGACGCTAAGGATGCCAGCTATGACAAGAATCCTAAGGCCTATACCATTACCAAGCGCACGGTCAAGAAGGGAGATGTCCTGAAGCTGACCGAGGCACGCGGGGGAGGCTTTGCCATCAGTGTAAAGGCTCTGTGAAGTTGAACTTTACTCCATTTCCTATTTCCGTGATATGAAGATTCGACCGATTTCACTCACTTTGTCTGCAATGTTGGCAGCAACGATGTCTGCTTGGGCTCAGGATGTCTTTCGCGAGATGTCCTACAGTCCCAAGCAGACTGTTTTTTATCTCAACAGCCCCAAGCGCCCCACACTCTCGTTGTGGAGTGATGGTCTTGGAGGTCAGCCTCTGCGCACCGTGAAGATGCGTGCCGCAGGTAAGAACCGCTGGACTGCTACCGTCGTGGGCGACCTCAAGGGACAGTTCTACACCTTTAACATCGGACGCGGCGACACTCCGGGTGTCTTCGCCAAGGCTGTTGGGGTCAACGGACAGCGTGGCGCTATCATCGACCTGAGTCAGACGGACCCCGAGGGCTGGGCTGATGACCATAGGCTTACTACCCATTCACCCGCCGACCTCGTCATCTACGAGATGCACCATCGCGACTTCTCCGTCGCCAGCCACGCTGCTCATCCGGGGAAGTTCCTGGCACTGGCTGAGCCTTGGGCGGTAGACTATCTCAAGAGTCTAGGTGTCAACGCAGTGCACATCCTGCCGTCGTTTGACTTCGCCTCGATCGATGAGACTAAGCTCAACAAGCCACAGTACAACTGGGGTTACGACCCGCTGAACTACAATGTGCCGGAGGGTAGCTACTCCACCGACCCTTATACGCCCGCCACACGCATCCGTGAGTTCAAGGAGATGGTACAGGCGCTGCACAAGGCTGGCATCCGTATCATCCTCGACGTGGTCTATAACCATACCTTCGACCTCGACAACAGCAACTTCCAGCGCACCTATCCCGACTACTACTATCGCTTCACCAAGGACGGCAAGCCCAGCAATGGCTCGGGATGCGGCAACGAGACAGCCTCGGAGAAGCCGCTCATGCGCGAGTTCATGCTCGAGAGTGTGAAATACTGGGCCACGGAATATCACATTGACGGCTTCCGTTTCGACCTCATGGGGGTACACGACATCGCGACGATGAATGCTATCCGCAAGGAGCTCACCGCCCTCGACCCGAATATCTTCATCTATGGTGAGGGTTGGAGCGCCGGCAGCTGTGCCCTGCCCAACGAGCAGCTGGCTGTGAAAGCCAACATCAAGCAGATGCCGGGTGTCGCTGCCTTCTGCGACGATCTGCGCGACGCCGTACGTGGTCCGTTCAGCGATGACCATAAGCCTGCGTTCTTAGCCGGACTGCCGGGCAGCGAGGAGAGCATCAAGGCGGGTGTCGCCGGCATGATCGCTCACCCGCAAGTCGACTACTCCAAGGTGAACTACAGCAAGGAGCCGTGGGCTACCGAGCCTACGCAGATGATTGCCTATGTCAGCTGTCACGACGACATGTGTCTCGTCGACCGGCTGAAGGCGTCCATCCCGAACATCACGTCATCAGAGTTGCAAGCACTCGACAAGCTCGCCCAGACCATCGTGCTCACCTCGCAGGGTGTGCCCTTCATGCTCAGTGGCGAGGAGCTGCTGCGCGACAAGAAGGGTGTGCACAACAGCTTCAACTCACCCGACAGCATCAACGCCCTCGACTGGAGTAACCTGCAGCGCTATCCCGGTGTCACCGACTACTACCGTCATCTCATAGCCCTGCGTCGTCATCATCCGGCATTCCGTCTCGGCACAGCCGACGCTGTACGTGAGCATCTGGAGTTCCTTCCGTCGCAGCCTGCTCTCGTAGCCTTCCATCTGAAGAATCTTGCGGACATCGACAGCTGGGGCAACATCTATGTCATCTTCAACGGCAACCGCGAGTCTCGCTCCGTCTCCCTGCCCGAGGGAACTTATACCGTGGTATGCGAGAACGGACAGATCGATGAGTCCGGCCTCCGCAATATCAATGGTGGGGGCTGTGTGAAGGTCGGCGCTCAGAGTGCTATGATCGTAGTGATAAAATGAAATAATAGATAAATGAAGAAAACAATCATGACTTTAGGACTGGGACTGATAATGGCTACAGCCAATGCTGGCCATATCAGCCGCATCGACCCCACAGACTGGTCTGTGGGGATGAAAGACCCGAGCCTGCAGCTCATGGTCTATGGCAAGGATGTGAAGAACGTCAAGCAGGTCACCACCGACTATCCTGGCGTGAGGGTGGACTCGCTCGTCCGTCTCGACTCACCCAACTATCTGCTTGTCTACCTGAACCTGCAAGGGGCCAAGGCTGGACAGATGACACTGAGCTTCGACGGCAAGAAGGTACGCTACACGCTCAAGGACCGCGCCATGCGCGGCGAGGACCACAAAGGCTTTTCCAACGCCGACGTGCTCTACCTGCTCATGCCCGACCGCTTTGCTAATGGCAATCCGAAGAACGATGTGGTCAAGGGCATGCGCGACCAGATGTGCGACCGCTCTAAGCCCAGCCTGCGCCACGGCGGCGACCTTGCCGGCATTGAGCAACATCT
>ONMG01000283.1 GCA_900318855.1 uncultured Prevotella sp. | reverse complement strand
TAGTTGATGCCGGAGCTGACATCCCACCTGGCCTCGTCGGCATTGACATACACCTTGATGGTGTAGGGACGGAACTTGGACAGTGTGTACTCGCGCGCGATGACTTTCTTCACGCTGCCGGCCGTGAGCAGCCCTACTTTCAGCGTGCAGTCGGCCGTGATGCTGATTTTCGTGCCGCTCTCCGCCGTAGTTCCGTTGGTGGCCGAGGGCGTGGACCCGTCTAGGGTGTAGACTACCTTGGCATTCTTGTCGGCCGAGACGGCGCTCAGCGTCACTTGGAAGGCCTTGTCGTACTGTCCGTCGGCCTTGTCGGCCCAGGGCGTCTCGGCGTCACGTGAGAGATAGTAGGCGTAGTGCGCTCCTGCGAGCACTTCCACGAAGTTGTCGTCGCTGTAGGCTGGCAGGGGAGAGTAGGAGGCCAGTCGGACAGCCAGCCGGGCATTGTCGCCGCTGACGGTATTGATGAAGTCGAGCGCCGTACTGCGCGTGTTGGTGTAGGTGCTGGCACTGGTGATGCCGGCGGCCTTGCGCACGTCGATCATGGCCTTGATGTCCTGCTTGCAGTCACGCCAGTGCTTGAAGAAGACGCAGGGTGTGCCCGGCATGGCCAGCAGGAAGGCGTTGGCAGCCAGGGTGTCGCGCGTGATGGGGTCCTGGTTGGCTCCGGTGCGCTTCTCCGTGTCGTGGTTCTCGACGAAGGTCACGGCAAACTGGCGGTAGTCGGCGTCGCTGACGAGGCTGCTGCCGGCGAGCTTCGTCCAGTCGCCCTGGTTGATGGCGTCGCGCACGGTGTAGCGGAAGGGGAAGTCGAAGGCTGCGCTCTTGCGCTGTGCACTGGCAATCCAGCTCTTCACGGCTGAAGCGTTGCCGTCCCAGTATTCGCCCACGGAGTATTCCACACCGGCCGCCGTATTGTAGTCGGCCACGTGGCTTCCGGCAAAGCCTTTTACCATGTCGTAGCGGAATCCCGTGTAGCCGAGGTCCTTGAGGAGGAACTGTTCGTAGGCTTTCACGATGGTTTGCACGTTTGCACTCTTGTGGTCAAGGTCGCGCATGCCGCTCCAGTCGTCGCCCTCGCCGTTGTTCTGGCTCAGGGTCACTCCTTCCTTGCGAGCTTCCGTGGCTGTGGCGCCCCCGTCGTCGTTGGCTGTGATGTCGGAGGGCTGCAGCTGGTAGGTGATGCCCTGGTAGGTCTCCTTGGGGAAGCCGAACCAGCCTTGGGTGTTGTGGTGATTGATGACCACGTCGGCGATGGTGCCCAGCCCCTTCTGCTTGAAGGTGGCTATCATGGAGCGCAGCTCCTGCTCGGTGCCGAAGCTGGAGTTCTGATCGAAATAGTAGTAGGGTGTGTAACCCATAACATTATAGGACTCAAGGCATTTGCCGCTCTGCGGTACCCAGATAAGACTGAAGTAGCGGGCCAGCTCGTCGGCCTGACTCTCGAGTTGGGGCCACCGGCTGGCATCATAGCTGTCCCAATAGAATCCCTGCAGCATCACGCCTTTGTAGCTGGCGGGCCATCCCTCGGCCATGACGGCTAAGGTGCAGAGGAGTGTAACGATTGTAGTGAAAAGTCGTCTCATTTTCCGTCAATGATTGTTATCTGTTGCAAAGTTAGAGAAAAGACCGCTAAGGGGACTCTGTTGATATAGGTCAATCGAATAGCGGAAGTGTGCAATCGGTTGCATGAACGGGTTCCTGAGGTGCACGCTGGTGGCCTGCGGGGAGATTCTGCCATGGACGATCGCGGATGCTACACGAACTTCTCATGGGCTGCGTGGGAGTGATGTTGCCACGGACGACGTGGATGCTTCACTGACTTCTCTTGACTCTTGAGAGTGGTGGATGGGCAGAATGCTGTCAGCAGGGACAGCCCCGACAGGGCTGAAGCATGGGTAACACTAAGCGACTGGAAGGAGCGCTGACCGGGGATAGCCCCCCCCTCTCTCAGTCGACGTGCCCCGAAGGGGTACACGAGCACGAAGTGCGCAGAAATCCTGTCTTTCCCCGAGAGAAAGAAAAGCATGCTTTAGGCTCTGCGCTCCGAATGGAGCTATGGGACTGAAGCGACGGGGGAGCCTTACGAGCAAGCATGACGGCTATCCCATCACTTCAGTCCCACACCAAAGGTGACAAGCCTTTCCATGGCTATTTTCCTTCTATTTCTTTCATCACTCATCAACAAGCCAAAAACACTTTGCAGTGATTATGGGTGGCGCATGGACGAGTTTAGCAAAGGCCCTGAGCCCCCAGCGCTGGCACAAAGGGGTTTATGGGTTTTGGTCAATCTTTCCAGCCTCTCATCCACCAATCTATTTCTCACGCATTCAATTGGTTGTTACGGTCGTCCGGGGGAGCCCTTTGTGGGAGGGCAAAGAAAAGGGGCAGCGGCACTGTGGTCGCTGCCCCTGTAAGGCGTCTCAGGAAGTGTGGTGCGTATTATTTCACAGCCACGATGTTCCACCTGCCGGTGATGTCGTTGAGATAGAAGTCGTAGGTACCGGCCGGCACGGTGATGTTCTCGCCGCCGGTAGGACCATAGTAGGAGTCACCCAAGGTGAAGCCCTTGGTGGAGCCCCAGCTGGTAGCCCAGTCATGGTCGGCGCGGAACTTGAGTTCGCTGTCGCTGTTGATGGTTGCGCGCACGTACCAGTTGTGAGGTGCCTTCTCCACTTGCTTCATGTCGACGTCGGCCTTCCATTCATTGAAGCCTCCGATGATGCTCACGCTGTTGTAGGTCTTGGTGGGAGCGTCGATGGCCTTCCAGGAATAGGTGTTGTTGTTCATGTTGATGGTGAAGGTGTACCAGCCACCGTTCTCTTTGGGGCCGATGGCACCGGCTTTGTCGGCATTTCCGTTGGCATAGATGAGGTCGCCGCTGGCTGCTGTCGAGCCGTTGACGCCGCCCCAGCAGTAGCCCCAGATGGCGTCGGAGCCTACACTGTAGTACTTACCGTCGAAGACCTTGATGTCCCACTGGTTGGTTGCTTTGTAGGTGTAGCTGTACACGTTGTTGCCCTCGCCGTAGAGCATGCAGCTGAGGCTCAGTCCCCAGCCTGTGGGGTTACCAATGAGGTAGTATTTGCTCTCGTCGGGAGTCACGGTGTAGGTGAGGTTGTTCATGTCGAGGGTAATCTTGAACTGCCCCTTGCCCTTGATGACCGGCGTCTGCACCCCGGTGGCATCACTCGTCTTGGGATTCTCGGGGTCGTCGGTGTAGACAACGTAGCCCGTACGCGTGTCGTCACCGTTGACAGCGCATCCCATCTGGTGCTTGTTGGCGCTGTCCCAGGTGCCGTCGGCATCGGAGGCGCAGTAGAACTTGAACCAGTTGGTGTCGGAGGTTGTGGTGACGTGGACACTGTAGACACCGTCGCTCACCTTCTCCATCATCACCGGCTTCGTGATGTCCCAGCCACTGCCGTTCTCTGCAAAGTTGCCAGCCACAAAGTAGCCTTTGGGATCGATGGCGGGAGTGGCATAGGGAGTGAAGGAGGCGTCGGTCTGACCGGCCATGTCGATGGTCACGGCATCACCGTTGCTAAGGTTGGCGGCCACGGTTGTCACTACCTTGAGTGCGCGCTTGACGTAGGCGCGGGAGTGATACTCGTCGCGGATGATGTTGCTCAGTTCGGAAGCCTTTACGCTCACATTGTTGTTGTCCATTGTGGCGTTGATGGTCTTTCCGTCGATGGTGACGCTCTTGATGGTGAAGCCCGAAACGGCCTCGTTGTTGCTGTTGATGGTCACGATGTTGGCGTATCCGTCGGAGGTTGGCATCACCACGTCGGCCTGAGGGCCGGGGGTGAAGGTGACGCCGTACTTGGCTGCTGCGCTCTCGGCGTCGAAGGCCTGAGGGCTTGCCCAGTCGTCATAGTCGCCGTTACAGCTTGCCAGGAAGAGACTGGCCATAGCGACAAGGCCGAATAAAATATTTCTTTTCATAATCTTGTTTTCACTTACTTGTTAACCATTTGTGCTATTTCACAATGCCGGTGCCCAACTTGAAGTTCACGTAGAGCTTCTGACCGGCCGAGCATGCGACGGAGTAGTTCTCGGGGTCGGGCTTGTTGGCCTTTTCCTTGGCCCCTTGCATCCAGGTTCCGGGAATATCGAAGTCGCGGTAGTAGAGGGTTGTGCCCTTGTAGAGCGTGAACTCCGTACGCCACCAGTCGAGACCGTCGAAGCCTCCGGCCTTGGTGTCGATGTAGGCACGCATTTCGCCGGCAGCTTTGAAGGCGGGAGAGACGAACTCACCGTCGGCTGTGGCAGGAGCGGTGCACTTGAGCGAGGCGTCGCCCTGCGTCCAGCTGCCGGCAGCGTCACCGCAAATATAGACGTTGGCAGGCAGAATGTTGAGGGTGTACTTCACAACGTTGGCCTCCTCATCGATTTCGCCAATCATGTAGAGCGTGTACCATCCAGCCTTGTTTACAGCTATGCGGTCATCATCGCCAGCCTTGACACCGGCACCGGCCAAGTCGTTAATGGCAGTGGTGCGGCTGTAACCACGGTTGTCGTTGTTGCCTGCATTCCACTTGATGCCCTCGCCGTCGATGTAGAACACACCGTAGTAGTTGCCGGCCAGGCCGTAGGCTTGCGGCATGGGCATCTGCGACTTCCATGCATCGGCTCCTACATGGGCACCCATCACGTAGAGCTGAGCGGGCAGCGTGGCTTTGGGTGCCACATAGGTAGCCAGTACGCTGGGCAGGGTGATGGTGTTGGAGTAGCTCAGGCCAGAGTGAGTGTTGTCGAGCACGGCGCGGAGTCTTACGTAGACGGGGCGCGGGCTGTTGGGATAGTTGACATCGGGATTAGCGTCCTTGAAGAGCGCCACGATGGAGTCGTTCATCTCATTGGCTGCCACCATCATGTCGGCCGAGGTGTAGGAGGTCTTCAGCTCCTTGTGGGCCGTGGTGGTGTCGGTGAGGAACTTCTGGTCGATGGCCACCTGTACGAAGTAGCGTGTCACATAGGGCACACCGCCGTAGTTGGGTTGGTGGCAGGTGAGCTCCACGTTCTCGGCAGCTGCCAGGTCGTAGGTGTTGTTGGCGGCGTTGGCCGGCACATTGAGTACAAAGCCTTCGCCGGCATGGCTGAGGTCGAGCGTCGGATTGCTGTCGTCATCCTTGGAGCACGAGGTAGTGCCCAGGGC
>ONMG01000284.1 GCA_900318855.1 uncultured Prevotella sp. | reverse complement strand
TTTATTTCAGATACTTATTGAGGAACTCTGTGATACGGTCAAATGGTATCTTGTCCATCTGGTCGTAGAGATCGGTGTGCGTGGCACCGGGAACGATGATGAGCTGCTTGTTGTCGCCCTTGAGCTTCTTGAACGTGTCCTCACCCATATAGCGGCTGTGGGCTTTCTCGCCGTGAACGATGAGCACCGCATTGCGCAGGTCTTCGGGGTGCGCTAAGATGTTGTTGTTCATCCATCCTGTCTGAGCCTGGAGCATCCATCCGCCATTGGAGTTGACCGACCGCTTGTGATAGCCGCGCTTGGTCTTGTAGTAAGCCGAGTATTGCTGAACGAAGTCGGGCTCCTTGCCTGTCAGCTGGTCTACGGGGATACAGCCTCCGGCACGCTGCTGCAGACCGGTCGTGTATTCCTTTGTGCGCAGTGTGGCAATCTGCTCCTTGGCCTTGTAGCGGTCGTCGGCAGTGCCCTTGTCGAAATAGCCCCATGCGCCCACACGCGGCATGTCGTACATCGTGCTGGCTACCGTAACCTTGATGCGTGGGTCGTTGGCGGCGGCGTTGAGAGCGATGCACCCCCAGCCACAGATACCGACGATACCAATACGGTTGGCATCCACGTCGGGACGGTTGCTCAGATAGTCGACGGCAGCCTGGAAGTCCTCTGTGTTGATGTCGAGCGAAAAGACATCGCGCGGCTGTCCGCTGCTCTCACCGGTGAACGACGGGTCGAAGGCGATAGTGAGGAATCCGCGCTCAGCAAGCGTCTGGGCGTAGAGACCCGACGACTGCTCCTTTACAGCACCGAAAGGGCCGCAAACGGCAATGGCGGCGAGACGTCCCTGTGCATTCCTGGGGGTATAGACGTCGGCAGCGAGTTCAAAGCCGAAATGGTTGTGGAAGGAGATCTTCTCATGCTCCACTTTCTCACTCTTGGGGAATACCTTGTCCCACTCTTGTGTCATCTTCAACTGTGTCATCTCTTTTGTGTTTTGCGCCCCGGTAGTGATAACGGTCATCAGCAATGCCAGGGCAGTGATTATTTTTCTCATCTGTTGTTATCTTTGTTTCCGGTTGCAAAGTTACGCGTTTCCTGTCAGTTGGCTATTACCCCGATTAAGGCAGCTATAACCCTTATTGCGGAAATCGTGTCGTCGCTCTTGCGTGAATAGAATATTTCGAGTAATTTTGCGTGTAGAAACATAAAGACAGACAGATATGAACAACACGACAATCATCCCTATCGATAATATCGATGCATATAATAAGATGTATGGCTTCGAGACCCTGCACCCCTTAGTGAGTGTGGTTGACTTGGCTGGAGCCACGAAGATGCCTAACCATGTCGCCTGCCGCTATGGTGTCTACGCGCTATGGCTGAAGGACGGTATCCAGTGTTCACTGCACTACGATTCCTCTATCTTGAGATGCCAAAGTTTACCAAGAAGGAAGAAGAGTTGGTGACTATGTATGACAAGTGGCTCTTTGTTCTTCATAACCTTTCCCGTTTGATGAATCGTCCGGCCGCATTGCAGGAACGTGTCTTTACGCGACTTTTTGAGCAGGCCGAGATAGCCCGCTATACTCCCGAGGAGCGCTTGGACTATGAGGATAAGCTTGAAGGTCTATCGTGACTTGAAACTTGCTTCTTTCATGCTACGGGCACTTTATCGGTACGCTCCTTGATGGCACAACGATTCTCGCCCACTTCAAAAGCTCATTCAGCCCGGGGAATAACCGCACGAGCCTTAACTCTGTGTACACAAAATATACCTCGCATGCAACCAATCTTGAATGCATGCGAAAACCTCATATATGCTGGCCGCTATAGGGGCACAATTCAAAAAAAACAGCTAACTTTGTACCTCGATGAGCGGCGGAGTCACCGCAGAGCTCTTCACAGAATCAACTCATTCATCATGAAAAGAATCATTATCCTTCAGACCCTGGTTGCCGTATTCCTGCTCACAGGTCAAGCCCATGCCCAGGCCGCACTGCCAACCGACCGCATCGTAGCCACTCACTATGTGAAAGCCGACGGAAAGACCGATGTCACCGAGGCTTTACAGCATCTCATCGACACACATCCCAATCGCACCATCTATTTCCCCGACGGCGTCTATCTGCTTTCACACTCTCTGTACACCCCCGCCGATCCAACAAAGAGCGTGATGCTGGTACTCGACAACTACGCACGTCTGCAGGCCTCACCCCACTGGCAGGGCGGTGCCGTGGTACGCCTCGGAGGTGAGCATCCGGCCAACAATATCACCATACCCGGGAGCAACTATGGGCTGCGGGGTGGCATCATCGACGGAGCCAATGTGGCCGATGGCATCTCAATAGACGGGGGCCGTGAAACAACCATTCAGGATGTATCCATCAAGCATGTACGCATAGGCATTCACGTCAAGCATGGTGCCAACTCAGGCTCTTCAGATGCCGACATCCGGCAGGTGAACATCGTGGGCAACGACAGTGTGAACTCCATCGGCCTGCTGGTGGAAGGCTACGACAACACCTTCACCAACATGCGCATTGCCTCGGTGCATACGGGCGTTTGGGTGAAGACGGGTGGCAACTGCCTGCGTAACATCCACCCGCTCTACATCTTCAAGCCGACCCAGCAATACGAAGGTAGCTGCGGATTCCGCGTGGAACAGAACAACAACTGGCTCGACTTCTGCTACAGCGACCAGTTCGCGACGGGCTTCAGCCTTGGACGCGACATCTGTGCCACCTTCACCAACTGCTTCTGCTTCTGGTACACGGGTAAGGTGCCGTCCCAAACCGCCATTGAAGCACAAGGCCAGCTGAACAGTCTCTTCACGGGGCTGCACGCCAACTTCCATGCCGATTGCACTGATGCAACGATCATCAAGGCTGAAGCCGGGGGCAGAGGCCGACTGACGGCTACTGAATATTTCGGTCGGAAGCTGAAAGATTCTGATGCAGCCAAGTACTATCTGAAATAGGGGGATATTCCACCTGTGCCCTCTTCGGGTGCGATGAAATGGGCAATTATTAAACATCGTGCGAGGCAAGCATCCTTCAAGGAGGAACGCTTGCCCCGCACGCTTCATCAGAGTAAAGTCATCCGCTATTGGGCGTTCTTCTGCTTCACGTAATCGGCGAAAGCCTTGTCAAAAGCAGCCATTTCATCGGGAGTCTTTCCCTTGAGTGTGCGGCGCAGTCCACGATAATAGCGCGAGCGACGGCGCGACAATTGAGCTTTCTCAGCCGGAGTGAGGTCACGGCCCGCATAGGGTGCATATATCCTATCGATATCCTTCTGCATCTGAGGCACCAAGGTGGTAAGAAAGTCATTACCGGCAGAAGTCGGGGTCCCGGCATTGGGAGTCGGAGCAGCCGACTGTGGCGAGGCATCGCTATCATCAGGAGCGGCCGGCGCAGCCTGCTCTGACTCTGGTGCCGTCGACTTGGCACTGTCGGTCTGTTCGGTGGAAGCCTGTTTGGCCTCGGTCTCGGTCTTACTGTTAGAATTGAAGAATACGATTAAGGCAACAATCAGCAGGGCAATCACAGCGCCAATGATGAGTTTGGTGCGGTTGTTGCGCCCTTCCTCCGACTGTGACGAACTGGAAGGACGACTGTAGCGACGGTGTTCCAGGGCACTCAGGAAGGCGTCGGTGCTCTCATAACGCTGGTAACGGCCATAGCTGCAGCATCCCGCCACAACGCCCTCATAATCAGGACCAAGATTTATCTCTTTGACCATCACGCCGAGAGAGAAGATGTCGGCACGAGCATCAAGCGCCACCGTGCCATCCTTGGCCTCGGGAGCCAGATAAGCAGTCACCTCATGGGGCATGCGCAGGCTGTCGGAGTAACGGGGACGGAAATTGAGCAGCTTCACCTGATTACCCTTCTTGGTTACGAACACCGTGTCGGCCGACAAGGCACCATGCACGAATCCATTGCTGTGCAGGTAGCCCACGGCCTCGGCCACCTGAACGATGACAGCCTTCTTCTCCTCCTCGGTATGCGATTCGCGCATGAAGTCGGCGAGCGTACGGGCATCTTCCCACTCCATGACGATGCAAGGTCCGTAAGGCGATGTCTCCTCGAAGCGCAGATACTTGATGAGATGAGGATGACAGAAATCATGACATTGGCTGAATTCACGTTTCAGCGAACGTGCATACTGAGGCTTATCACGGAAGCCCTCTTTCAGCCCTACAAGCAGCACCTGCTTACCTTCCTCAGTGGCAACGCCCAAGCAGTTAAGGCTCGACGTCGTAAGTTCTTTGTCTATGGTCATAACGTATAAGTTTTAACTAACTGCAAAGATAGTGCAAACGAGGGGAACGACAAAGAAAAAGCTTGTCTTTTTCTTGGGCTTTCCCGAGTGCAGCCTATCTTCTTGCCTTTAGGCAAAGCCTATTCATCAGCACTTCTACTTCCGCACGCTCCATCCGCACATAGACGTAAGCGTCGAAGTACATATACACATAATCCCACGCTGCATGAGGATCGTTCACGCAATAAAGATAGATAGCCTCCCTTCGCCGGTCGGTGAACATAGCAGAGTAGACACCACGATAAATCCAATTCCCTGCGTACATCCGCTGGTAAGTCTCGCTGTCAGCCCATCTTCTTGCGCCCTTGCGCAAAGCCTCTTCAGAAGAAAGCACCGAAAGCCCAGCAAAACTATCTAACAAAGGTAAGCTCCTCACATCCTCGGAAAACGAAATAAAGCCGCGCCCGGTCTTGAGTGCAATGAGTCGATTCACGTAATAGCCCGTGCTCTCACCACTGACGCGCTGCAAAGTGCATGTCCCCCAGTGGTAGCCAATCACGCTGTCACCCTTATAGTAAAACGCTATGACATCGGGGCAATAGCTTAATGTATCCTTCGACATATCGGTCAGCACGTAATAAGCTATGGAGTCAGGACGCGACTGAGCATGCACAGAATGCGGCATATAGCAAAGAGTGCAGGCAAGCAAAAGAAAGAATGTTAATCTCTTCATACCATTCTACTAATAAGAGGAGGAACGGTGCGCCACGGCCCCGTGTCCTTCATTTGGTTCAGTCTGTTTTTTTAATAAATCTCTTCGGACCTCGCGCGGTTGCGCTTTTCCTCACTTGATTTCAGACAAAACTCCTTCAGTCTTAGGCGCTCCAGTTCCTGTAAGCTCATCCGCACATAGTGTAAAGGCGTATCGTGATAGGAGAAGCTATCAATATCGGTATAAGGACCGGTAACCCGAAAGATGTAAAGCACTTTCGGGCGAATATCCTCCACTACGCCCGCCAAAACGCCGCGGCAGCTGAACGACATGACATGATTCTGCCTGAAATCTGCATTCTCCGCCCACACATGATAACCTTTAGACAATGCATCCTGGGAAGACAAAGTGGAAAGGTCGACGAAGTTGCTTAGGAACGTATCACCGCCAAGGTCCACGTCAAACGAGATGAAGCCCTTCTTGAAGCACACATTCTTCAGACGGGTCACAAAGAACCCCGGGTACTTTCCCTTGGAAGGAGCATAGCGGCTCGTGCTACTCCAAAGATACCCCACAATGCTGTCACCGTAGTAGTAAAGGCCAATGACACCAAGGCTATAGTAGGCTTTACGCTCACACTGTGCCGCTCCAGAATACTCCTTGTTTACATAATAGACCACAGAATCTGCCTCATGCAGCTTCCGCGCCCCTTGCGCCTCTGAGGGAAGAGCGAACATCCCGAGGCACAAGGCTAATAAGGCTTGAAATGCTAAAAAAAAATTCATTTTCTTGGGATTTCAACATGTACGCAACCATTCATATGCTCTAAAAGTACCTTATAGCCTTTACTTCTAAGTCCACTTATGAAATGATCCAAATTTTTGATACTGGTAATAGAGACATCGAAGACCTCTAATGAATCAGATCTTCCACAATGATGAGAAACCTTGAAAGGACCAACTTCCTCGATTTTCGCTTCCATAGCGCGGATATTCTCTTCCTTAGATTTATGCTCATCAAAGACATTCAGTACCATGTCACCATACTGACCATAAAGTCTTCAACTTTAGTGTAAGGCAAATTAAGATTATCAATAAGCATTTTGGCTCCAGGACTATCGGTATAAAGAACCAATTCGTCAAAATTTCTCCTTATCAACAAAGCACTTAAACACCATGCCATTAAATGATGCATAGGAGTCAGCCATCCAAAACTATCCTTTAAGAGAGGCCGTCCTGCTGTCCATAGAGTCTGTACTGCTTGCATTTATGTTTACATTTAATAGTAATTATTTAGTGCAAATATAGAATAAGAAAAGCAACAATACCAAAGAATTTTAGTTAAATAACTATAACACATATGCAATTTTCTGCAACTATTCAGCGGATTCCATTCGGCCATTTCTGATATCCCATGCCATAGGGACGGTTGTGTAATCATGTCTAACGG
>ONMG01000290.1 GCA_900318855.1 uncultured Prevotella sp. | reverse complement strand
CTTCCTCTTCTTCATGACGGGACTGGCCATCGTGGTCTATCTGAACCAGACGCCGATGCAGCCGCGTGAGCGCGACTATGCCTACGCAGGTTCCTTCTATGCCTATGCCATTTGGTGCGGACTGGGCGTGGCGGCTCTAATCGATTTAGCCAAGAAGCACCTCAAACTTTCTGGCACTGCCGTCTCGGCTGTCATTGGAGCACTCTGCCTCCTCGTTCCTGTTCAGATGGCCAGCCAGACATGGGATGACCACGACCGCAGCGGACGCTACACCTGCCGCGATTTTGGCCAGAACTATCTGATGACGCTGCAGGACAAAGGCAACCCCATCATCTTCACCAATGGTGACAACGACACCTTCCCCTTGTGGTACGACATGGATGTGGAAGGCATACGTACCGATGCGCGCGTGTGCAACCTCAGCTACCTGAACACCGACTGGTATATCGACCAGATGAAGCGCCCAGCCTACACGTCGCCAGGCCTGCCCATCACATGGCCCCGCCTCGACTACTGCTCGGGCACCAATGAGTACGTACGGGTGGATCCGAGCCTCAAGCAGCAGGTGCTCGAATTCTATAAGCAAGATCCGGCAGCAGCCCGCAAGCAGTTCGGCGACAACCCCTTCGATGTGAAGAATGTGATGAAGTACTGGGTTCGCTCTAAGGATGCCAACATGCATGTCATCCCCACCGACACCCTCTACCTCACCATCGACAAGAATGCAGTGCGCCATAGCGGCATGATGCTGCCCAGCGACACCATTCCCGACAAGATGGTCATCTCGCTCGCTGGCAAGTCAGGACTGGGCAAAGGCGACCTGATGATGCTCGAGATTATCTCGCAGAGCAATTGGGTGCGTCCTGTCTACGTGGCTTGTACCGTGGGCCAGGAGAACTATATGAACCTCGGCGACAACTTCATCCAGGAAGGTCTTGCCTACCGTATCTCTCCCTTCACTACGGCAGCAGCCGGCATGAAGAAGTTCGACACGGAAAAGACTTACCGCAACATGATGTTCCGCTATAAGTATGGCGGACTCGAGAAGCCAGGCCTCTACCTTGATGAGACCGTGATGCGCATGTGCTACACGCACCGCCGCCTCTTCGGCATGCTCGCTCTGAACCTCATCGCTGAGGGCAAGCGCGACAAGGCCTTGAAGGCCCTGCAGAAGTGCGGAAAGGTGCTGCCGGAATACAATGTGCCGATGAACTACGAAAGTGGCGGAGTCGACATTGCACGCGCCTACGCCCTGTTGGGAAAGAAGGCCAAAGCCTTAGAAATCCTCGGCAAGGTGTATAAGAACGCCAAGCAATATGTACTTTGGTACACATCGCTCAACGATGACCGCTTCATGCAATCGGGCAGCGACTGTCTGAAAGAGCTCTATATGATGAACGACTGCTATCAGGCCATGCAACCCATAGACAAAGCCAAGGCCTCGGCCATGGCTCAGGAGATGGATTCGCTCACCAAGCTCTACCAAAGCCGGGGCGGCAGCTTCCCCTCTAACTAATGAGCGCAGAGCCTTATGTTCATTGAGCAGCCTGCCAAATGGTTGCGCTGGATGTATCCGGGTGCAACATGGAGAATGGACAAGTCGGAGCATGCCGTCTACCTGACATTCGATGACGGTCCGATTCCAGAATCCACCCCCTTCATCCTGGAGACACTCGCCCACTATGGCGTGAAGGCCACCTTCTTCATGGTGGGCGAGAATGTGCTCCGCTATCATGACCTCTACCGACGTATCGTGGCTGAAGGTCATCAGGTGGGCAATCACACCTTCAATCATCTGGGGGCTTTCAAGCACTGGGCACTCACCTATTATAATAATATAGAGAAAGCCAATGAGCTGATAGGTGCCCATCTGTTTCGCCCTCCGCATGGCTGGATGAGGCACAGCGTCTACTGGTGGACCCTTCGCAAGTATCGCATTGTGATGTGGGACTTGGTGACGCGCGACTATTCCAAATGGCTCACAGCAGCCGATGTGGTACGCAATGTGAAGCGATATGCCCGCAATGGCTCCATCATCACTTTCCACGACTCGCTCAAAAGCATCGACAAGCTGCACGAGGCCTTGCCAGAGTCGATAGAATGGCTGAAAGCACAAGGATATGAATTCAAGACCTTCGAATGAGCTGAGCTCTTCCATTATAAAGGCCGAGGCCCACCGCCTCGGCTTTTTTGCTTGTGGCATCGCTAAGGCGGAGCCCGTTGACGAGATGACGGCCAATCAATTCCGGCAATGGATAGAGAGTGGTGGCTATGCCGACATGGACTACATGGCACGCAACATGGAGAAACGCCTCAACCCCACCCTGCTCATGCCGGGAGCAAAGAGCATCATCTCTGTAGCCCTCAGCTATGCCCCTGCTGTGCCACTATCGGATAAAGGCTATGAGATGGCTGCTTACGCACTCGGCCGCGACTACCACGAAATCATTAAGCAGAAGCTCCGTAGCCTGGCCGCAGCCTTGGGTATGCAAGAGATAAGAGCCGACCAAAGCGCCAAGGATAGTGCGACCATCTGTTGCCGCATCTTCTGCGACACAGCACCAGTGCTAGAACGCTACTGGGCTGAGAAGGCTGGACTGGGATGGACGGGGCACAATCATCAGCTCATCATCCCCAAGGCTGGAAGCATGTTCTTCCTGGGTGAGCTTTTCACCAATGCCCCACTCGACTACGACGTACCGTGTGCCAACCACTGTGGCAACTGCCACCGTTGCGAGTCGGCCTGTCCGACGCAGGCCATCAATACTGCTGACACCCGATTTCAGTCGGCCAGATGCCTGAGCTGGCTCACCATTGAGAACCGGGGCGACATCCCCGCCTGGGCCGCACCGCTTATGGGCAACTGTATCTATGGATGCGACCGCTGTCAGCAAGCTTGTCCGTGGAACCGCCATGTCGAGCCTGCCACAACCCAAGAGCTGCAGCCTCCGGCCGAACTGCTGTCCATGACAAAAAGACAATGGCAAGAGCTCAGCGTGGAAGCCTATCGCCACCTCTTCAGTCACAGTGCCGTGAAAAGAGCCAAATATGAAGGACTGATGCGCAACATCAAGGCTGTTGCCAATGCGCAGAGTGATGACAGCCAGCGCTAGGGTCTTAATCCTCCGGCAGGGCTATACCATGATTCTTGTCAGAATTCAACGTTTATGGATTCTTTCCACTTTCCTCTTTCTTTTCCATAGGCCAAGGGTGAAAAACAAATAGGATAATAGCATATTTCTCCCTTATATTATTGGAAATATTAAATATTTACCTTAACTTTGCATCAGAAAATAACAAGTATAAAACATCCAATTCAATCTATGGCACATCACAGTTTAAACAAGTTAGACAAAAAGATCCTTCGTCTGATTGCTGACAATGCCCGTATCCCCTTCCTTGAGGTGGCACGCGTGTGCAATGTCAGCGGCGCTGCCATTCACCAGCGTATCCAGAAACTCACCCACTTAGGCATCATCAAGGGTTCGCAGTTCATCATTGACCCCGAGAAGATAGGCTACGAGACCTGCGCCTACATCGGCCTCTACCTCAAGGACCCCGAGAAATTCGATGAAGTACTCGAAAAGCTCAAGAAGATTCCCGAAGTCGTGGAGTGCCACTATACCACAGGAGGCTTCGACATGTTCATCAAAATCTATGCACGCAACAATCATCACCTGCTGAACATCATCCACGATAAGCTCCAGCCTCTGGGCCTCTCACGCAGCGAGACCATTGTATCGTTCAATGCGGTCATCGAGCGCCAACTTCCTATCCCGGAGAATCTCGATGATACTGACGACGAGGAAGAATAGCTCATTTCCTCGCTCAACACACTATCCCTACTGACGGCTTCTGATAAGGGAACGGCAGTAGGGATTCAAGTAAGAATGCGACCCAAGTCTTGGCCTCGTAAGGCATAAAGTCGTTTTTCCAAACCAAATGAACACTTACCAACACCCAATAACGAGAAAACACTAACCAAATGAAAAATCTACCTATCCTATTCCTCATCCTCGCGCTCCTGCTTCCGGCCAGCTTCACAGATGCAGCTCAACGGAAAGCCACCCGATTCCACATGTTCAATGGCACCAACATCGCCCACTGGCTGTCACAGAATGGTGACCGCCGCGACAACGCACGCAACTTCCTTCAGGAAAAGGACATCAAGCAAATTGCCTCGTGGGGCTTCGACCATGTGAGAATACCCATTGACGAAGTTGTAATGTTCAATGCCGACGGCAGTGTATGCCCCGAGATGTTCGGTCTGCTCAAGGATGCCCTGCACTGGTGCGACAAATACGGGCTTACTGCAGTGGTCGACCTCCACGTCCTGCGTTCACATCAT
>ONMG01000291.1 GCA_900318855.1 uncultured Prevotella sp. | reverse complement strand
GTGCCCGACAACATTGGCAACTGGAGCCGTACCTTCGCCCAATATCCCGATGCTTACTGGAATGAGCCTGTGACGGTGCAGGTGGTCGACAACACCATGACCATCGGCATTGATAAGCCGGGGCCCACATCAAGCAATGGTGACTGGCTTATCTATAATGCATTCAAACTTGAATACTTGGGCGACAACATCACCATTGATGTCTACCAGCAGAAGCTTGCCGGCCTGGTGGCCACAGCAGAGGCATTCAAGGGCGAGCTCACCTCCGCCGTGCAGCAGCAGTTCTCTGAGGCACTGGCCAACGCGAAGGCTAAGGAGACCTCTAACAGCAAGGAGGATATCGTGGCAGCCATGAAGCAGCTCAGAGAAGCTCTGCAGCTGGCTCAGAGTATCACGGTAAATGCAACCAACCTGAAGCATCTGGTAACCCTGTGCAAGCAGGAGGGAGTGAAGACGGAAGCCTCAGAGAAAGTGCTTGCTGAGGCTACTGCCGACGATGCTATTGCCAAGCAGCTGAAGGCACAGCGCATCATGCGTCGCTTTGCTCATATCGGTGCTCAGGAGAATCTCTTCACAGGCAATGCACCTGAAGCCGGCAAGAGCTACTATCTTTACAATGTGGGCTCAAAGGCTTTCTTCCAGGGTGGTGTCGACTTCAGCACCCATATGGCTGTTGACCAGCCGGGTATTCTCGTTACGTTGGTTGCAGGCGAGAAAGCAGGTGAGTTCGTGCTCGACTCCAATCATCCCAATGCCGACACTGAGCATTATTGTGGCTACAATGGCTACATTGATGTAGGCAGTCAGGATGCCTGGAAGTTCGTCGACAAGGGCAATGGCATCTATAATATTGTGCGTGCCGATGCCGACACCCTGATGATGGGATTCAATCCTAACCGTGAGGACGCTTATAATCAGGTGGACACCGATATGAAGAATGGCTCCAACCCGAATAATCAGTGGGTACTTGTCACTAAGGCCGACCGTGATGCTCTGCTCAACCAGGCCACGGCATCGAAGCCGATGGATGCTTCTTACCTCATTCAGGTGCCCGATTTCAGTTTGCGTGAGGATTACGTCACCGCTTGGAATCCTGCTCCTGCCCAGAGTGCTGAAACAAGCATCGGACGCGTGGGACCACAGCATATCCGCGACTATGTCTTCGAGGCTTGGAACATTGCCGACCCGGTGTCGTTGGCACAAATTGTCTCGGGTCTCAAGCCCGGTTACTATGAAGTGTCGCTCAATGGTTACTATCGTGATGGCGACTTCACGCATCAGGTGGATACGCTCAAAAAGACCGATGGTCAGTTCCTCGCTCATTATGCTACGCTTACCCTCGAAGGCGCTGACAAAGCCAGCACCGAGTTGTTCAATGTCTTCGACCGTCCAAACACAGCTCCTGGAGAAGGCACACAGAGCCAGTTTGGTGAGGTGCCTAACTGGCCTCAGGAGGCTATCAACTTCTTCGAGGTGGATGCTTACAGGAAGGCTGCTGTCGTGAAGGTGGGAGCTGACGGTAAGATGAACATCTATGTCGACAAGATGGTGGAAGGTGAACATCAGTATGGTGACTGGATGGTCCTCGACCGGTTCAGGATGAAGTACTTTGGCACCGAGCGTCCCACAACAGCCATTAAGGGTGTAGAGGATAAGGCGACGGCTGCTCCTGCCGGTAGGATTTACAATCTGCAGGGAGTTGAGGTGCAACAGGCTACTCAGCCTGGCATCTACATCCAGAACGGCCGTAAGTTTATTGTCCGGTAAGGCACAGATGCCCATCTTTGGGCGTGACCAACCACACTCTAAAACAAGAATACAGGTGGCTACCCTGACAATGGGTGGTCACCTGTATTCGTTGTTTACCTGCAGGGGTTGACGACCTCTCAACTATTGACGGTCGAGCCAGCCTGCAATGGTCACCGACTCTGCCTCGACGGTAGCCCCCTTGGTGGCTGTGGCCGTCTTGGGGTCTATGCGGTAGAAGGCAGGATAAGAACCCTCCGCTGTCGTGGTGATGGGCATATAGACAAGTCCGTTGTGGGTGTAGGGCATCTCGCCGATAGCGCTGATGGTGCTCTCCTCGGGCAATCCTTTCACCTCGGTGAGACTGCCGGTAGTGGCGTTGAAGATAGCCAGTCGGGTGGCCCCTGAGGCTGTGCGGTTGATGCCCTGGGTGTAGAGCTGTAACAAGAAATAGTTGCCCGTGGCATGCCAGCAACGATACATCGGGAGCTTAGGGCCGATGGCCTCGAGGTTGACATAGTAGTTGGGGTCGAACTGTGTCTCGCCTTTCTTGATGCGCACCACGCCGGAGGGCAGCTGTCCCTTCACTTTCTTCAGGTCCGGTGCCTCCTCGTCGTAGACACTGTAGCGGGCGTAGCCCGGTGAGAAGACGTACAGGTCGCCGTTGTCGTTGGCCCAGATAGTCTGATAATACTGTGAGCGGTTGCGCCCCGAGGCATAACCGATTTTTCCCGTGCGGGCGATGACGGGCTTGGCACTGAAGTCCGAGCCTGAGTAGATAGCTACGAAGGCAGAGTCGGGGAACTGTGTGGAGGGGATGCTGCCCTTGACATAGGCGGAGCTGCGCAGGCCTCCGTCGGACTTGGCAATATAGTCGGTGGAGGTGACCTGATCGGGATGATTGGCTACACCATAGACGCTCATGCCCATTGGCACCACGGAGGTGTAGAGTTTGCCGTTGGCCTCCACAAATCCCGAGAAGCTCACGTACTCGCCGTTGCCTAAGAAGTTCTCGGCTACATAGGTGTGGGTCTTCACGGTGCCGTCGGTGGCGCTGAGGTAGTTGACGAGCAGTCCTTTGGCAATGTTGCCGGCATCGTCTTTGACCGTTGTGTTGCCGGCCGATGCCGTAATCACGTTGTCGCCCCACGAGCCATAGGTGGTCACCCGGTTGAAGTTGTAGGTGAGACCGTCGGCAATCGTGTTGCTCCCCTTCAGCAGGTAGGACGCTCCGGTGCCGTTGCCCCCCTTGTTATAGACCAGTCGGAAGAGGTATTTGTTGTCCTTGAATATCCAGTAGGTGCCCGTCTCCGTCTCCTTGCCCTGTCCCTTGACACTGATGACACCCTCGTCGAGATTATCGGCAGCTACCAGGTAGTTAACGCCATCGACGGTGGCCGCCACGATGATGGAACCTGTGGTTGGCGAGGGGGGCTCGGTGTCGGTTCCGTTGGAGTCGTCAACGGCCGCGGTGTTGTCACTGCTGCATGCTGTCGTCAAGGCTGTCAAGGCCATAAGCATCAGCGCAGAAATGG
>ONMG01000298.1 GCA_900318855.1 uncultured Prevotella sp. | reverse complement strand
TTCCAGCCTATCCATACCCCGGAGGAGGATGAGGAGTATATGCTGAAGCCGATGAACTGTCCTCACCACTGCGAGATTTTCGCATGGAAGCCCCGCAGCTATCGCGACCTGCCCCTGCGTATTGCAGAGTTCGGTACGGTATATCGCTACGAGCAGAGTGGTGAGCTGCACGGACTGACGCGTGTGCGCTCGTTTACGCAGGACGATGCCCACCTGTTCTGTCGTCCCGACCAGGTGAAGCAGGAGTTCCTGAACGTGATGGACATCATCGGCATCGTGCTGACGGCCTTCGGCTTCAACTTCGAGGCACAGATCTCGCTGCGCGATCCTAACGACCACGATAAGTATGTTGGTTCCGACGAAGACTGGGCACTGGCCGAGAAGGCTATTCAGGAAGCTTGTGAGGAGAAGGGACTCAAGGCCAAGGTGGAATACGGCGAAGCAGCCTTCTACGGTCCGAAGCTCGACTTCATGGTCAAGGATGCCATCGGCCGGAAGTGGCAGCTGGGCACCATTCAGGTGGACTATAACCTGCCTGCCCGCTTCAAGCTGGAGTACACCGCCGAAGACAACTCCAAGAAGACACCTGTGATGATTCACCGTGCACCTTTCGGCTCGCTCGAGCGCTTCACCGCCGTGCTCATTGAGCACACTGCAGGTCACTTCCCCTTGTGGCTGGCGCCCGATCAGGTGGCTATCCTGCCTATTTCGGAGCGTTTCAACGACTATGCCCTGAAGGTGAAGAAATACCTTGACTCCAAGGATGTGCGTGCCTACATCGACGACCGTAATGAGAAGATTGGTCGCAAGATTCGTGACAACGAGCTCAAGCGCGTGCCCTACATGGTGGTTGTAGGTGAGAAGGAAGCTGCCGAGGGCCTTGTCTCCATGCGCAAGCAGGGCGGAGGCGAGCAGGCTGCAATGACCATGGAAGAGTTCGCCAAGCGCATCAACGATGAGGTGGAAGCTCAGTTGAACGCAGTGAATGATTAATCTACACTGAACCTATAATAATGGTGAGCAGCATCACGCTGTTCACCATTATTCGATTTGCTCGGTCGGCTGCATTGATATCATGCTGAGCCCAGACCGATTTTAGATAGGGAGCAATGGTAGGAGTCTGCTTCTACGGACGATTTGGAACCCACTGTTTCAGTATGATAATATTCCGGAATGGTCCAATAGTCTCATCGACAGTACTTTTGTAAAGATGACCGGCCGAGAATGAGGGTACAGTCTTAGAGCACTGTTGTCAGGGTATAGAAGGCTATTCGCGTGATAATAATTTATGGTTCAATGCAAAAGAAATCGTTCGCTTTCTTTGTTGGTTCAAACTATTTTTCGTAATTTTGCACGCTGAATTGGGTGCATTGTACCCTTTTGTTGCAATTAAAAGAACATTAATATAGTTGAATGAAGAATGACAAAATGAAGTTGCAGTACCGCGTGAATGAGCAAATTCACGTCCGGGAAGTCCGTGTTGTTGGCGATGATGGAGCAGAGGTTCTGCCGACGAAGCAGGCCTTGGATAAGGCTCGTCAGCTTGGAGTCGATCTGGTAGAGATTTCTCCCAATGCCCAACCGCCCGTTTGCCGTCTCATTGACTATTCCAAGTTCCTCTACCAGCAAAAGAAGCGCAAAAAGGAGATGAAGGCCAAGCAGGCCAAGGTGGAAGTGAAGGAGATTCGCTTTGGACCGCAGACCGATGAGCACGATTACCAGTTCAAGCTCAAGCACGCTCAGGAATTCCTTGAGGAGGGTAACAAGGTGAGGGCTTACGTGTTCTTCCGTGGCCGTAGCATCCTGTTCAAGGAACAGGGCGAAGTGCTCCTGCTCCGGTTCGCCAACGACCTTGAGGAATATGGCAAGGTGGAGCAGATGCCTAAGCTGGAAGGAAAGAAGATGTTCCTCTACATGGCACCTAAGAAGAGCGGTGTGGTCAAGCAGAGCCAGCAGAAGCGTGACCGTCTGGCTGCCGAGGCTGCTGCCAAGGAGAAGACAAAGACAGAGAAGCTTGCTAACGACACCAACAAGAGCGATGACGAGGCCGAGACGACACCGCGCAGCGGAGGACTCTTCGACAATATGAAGAACGGCTCTGAGGTGCTCAAGAAGCTGAAGCAGTAAGCAAAGAGACAACTGAGTGGTACCGCCTGGTATATGCGTTGCCACCTTTTAATATCAACAATTAAATACAACAAAACAATGCCAAAAGTTAAGACGAACTCCG
>ONMG01000293.1 GCA_900318855.1 uncultured Prevotella sp. | reverse complement strand
GCAACCATGCTTACAAGCTGATACAAAATCAGCTGACGCTTACCGACGACCATTTTGTGGCCTACGGCAGCAATAAGAAAAAAGGCGGCACCTATCTTAACCTCTTTGATGCCCATGCACCTTTCCAGATTGACGGCAACTTCGGTTGTACAGCAGGTATTGCCGAGATGCTCATGCAGAGTCAGGATGGGGCCGTTGCGCTGTTGCCCGCCCTGCCTGATGTGTGGAGTGAGGGCGAAGTGAGAGGTCTCTGCGCCCGCGGAGGATTTGTCATTGAAGACATGGCCTGGGAAAAAGGCAAGCTGAAGCGCCTCGTGGTGCGCTCTACTTTGGGAGGCAACCTGCGCTTGCGCACGCTCACACCGCTGAAAGGCTTTAAGAAGGCCAAGGACAATAATCCCAATGAGCTCTTCACGGTGTTTGCTACGGCTGCTCCTATCAATCACAGCACGGCGAAAAGTGAGAACGCTGAATCGAAGAAATACTACGAATACGACATTCGTACAAAGAAAGGACAAATCATAACATATAAAGCGATAGACTGATGAGAAAAATATTTTTTGCAATAGCCCTTGTTCTCTCGTTGGGAGGGGCACAGGCACAGAACGTGAAGCCATGGAGCGGCGGACGGCTCATGGTGTCTGCCAATCATAGATATTTGCAAACAGCCAATGGTAAGCCCTTTTTCTGGCTGGGCGATACAGGATGGCTGCTGCCCGAAAAGCTGAACAGAGATGAGGCTGCCTATTACCTTGAACATTGCAGAAAGGCCGGCTTCAACGTGGTGCAGGTGCAGGTTATAGACGGTGTGCCGTGCTATAACATCTACGGGCAAAGCAGCAATCCTGATGGGTTTAATATGCAAGCCGCCGACCCTAAAGGCGTTTACAGCTATTGGGACCACATGGATTATATCGTGAAGAAGGCCGAGGAAAACGGCATCTACATAGGTATGGTTCCCATTTGGGGCGGACTGGTGAAGCGAGGGCTGATGAACGTGGAGCAGGCCAAGGCTTACGGACGCTTCCTTGCAGGCAGATATAAGAACAGTCCTAACATCATCTGGATTATCGGAGGGGATATTCAAGGCAACGTGAAGCCGGAAGTTTGGAATGCGCTGGCCACTACCATCAAGCAATACGACCCCAATCATGTGATGACCTATCATCCGCGCGGACGATACACCTCGGCCAAATGGTGGAGCAAGGCTCCGTGGATAGACTTCCACATGTTTCAGAGTGGGCATCGAAAATATGGGCAGCGCATGGGCAATGCCGACTATCCTATACCTGACAACACCGAAGAAGACAACTGGATGTATGTAGATTCTACATGGGCCTATAAGCCGATGAAGCCCGTGCTCGACGGTGAGCCCAGCTACGAGGGTATACCTAAGGGTCTGCACGACCCCAATGAGGAAAGGTGGCAAGACTATGATGTGCGCCGGTATGCTTACTGGAGCGTGTTTGCAGGCTCGTGCGGACACACTTACGGCAATAACTCCATCATGCAAATGATAAAACCGGGCACCAGTACGGGGTATGGTGTGTCGGGCAAAGAGAAGTATTGGTATGAGGCTCTTGAAGACCCTGGCTTCAGCGAGATGCAATATCTCAAGGACCTGATGCTCTCGTTGCCTTATTTTGACCGCGTGCCTGACCAGACACTCATTGTGGGTAAGAACGGCACGAAGTATAACCGCCTGCTCGCTACGCGTGGCAACGATTATATTCTGGTTTACAATTATAATTGTGTGCCCATGAAAATAGACTTGACAAAGATAACAGGCGAGAAGAAAAACGTGTGGTGGATGAATGCCGCTACGGGCGAACTGACTTATATTTGCCAGTGCGACAACAAGGTGAAGACCTTCAGCCAGCAGAATCCTACGCCTGGCCATGTTTATGATGGGGTGCTTATTGTGATAGATGCTTCTAAGAATTATATAGCGAAAGACCAGAAGCAAATTTCTAACATGTCACTTGCCGACAAAACACGCAACCTAAATGAATAGATTCCTAAAGTGCTTGACAACTTTTGTCTTGCTTATCACAGCACTACAGCTGGACGCCGCCGTAACAGTGAAGAACCTTACTGTAGAGGGCATGGCCAATCCTTTGGGCTTAGACACTGCCCTGCCGCGCTTCTCATGGATGACTGCATCCGACAAGAAGAATACCGTGCAGACGGGGTATCAGATTCTGGTTGCCTCGTCGTTAGACAATCTCAATCATGACAAGGGTGATGTGTGGGATTCAAAGCTTGTCACTTCAGACCGCCAGTTGTGGGTGCCCTACGAAGGCAGAAAACTGAAAAGTGGCTGCTATCTGTACTGGAAGGTCAGGGTAACCACCAACCAGGGCAACTCGGCATGGAGCGAGCCACAGCACTTCTCCATCGGATTGCTGTCTGAAAACGATTGGTCAGGCCGGTGGATAGGCCTCGAAGGATTGCAGCAGGGCGAGCAGATGGGTATGCACACCAGGCTGGCTGCCAGAATGTTGCGCAAGGAGTTTAAGGCAAAAGGCAAGATTAGTCGGGCCTTGGCTTATGTGGCCGGACTGGGATTATACACCTTTTATATTAATGGAACGCGTGTCGGAAAGGGTGAAGCACTCACACCGTCGCCATCAGACTATCGTAAGAGCATTTATTACAATACGTATGATGTAACGTCATTGCTGCAAGCCGACAATGCCGTGGGCATAGTGTTGGGCAACGGCCGCTTCTTCCCGATGCGCCTGGAGAAACCTTATAAGGTTACGTTCTTCGGCTTTCCCAAGTGCAGAATAAACATCTGCGTAACTTATGACGACGGCAGCACGGAGACGTGGGCTACCGACCAGACCTGGAAGCTCACCACCGAGGGCCCCATACGTGCCAATAATGAGTATGACGGAGAGATTTATGACGCACGCAAGGAGATGAAAGGCTGGGCGCAAGTGGGGTTCAACGACGGTAGCTGGCAGCCCGCACAGCGGTGCGCCTTGCCCGATGGCGCACTGCATGGCAAGGTGATGCCCACCATGACTGAGCAGCCTTACGGCCATCCTGTGAGCATCACGAAGAGAGAAGATTGCTATATTCTGGACTTCGGACAGAACATGGCAGGCTGGGTGAGCATGAACGTGAGAGGCACTGCCGGCGACACGCTCCGCCTGAAATATGCCGAACGGCTGAATGCTGACGGCAGCTTGTATCTTGACAATCTGCGCAATGCGCTCTCAGAAGATATATATGTGTGCAATGGCACGGAAAACGGACGTCCGTGGAGGTCTACCTTTGCTTATCATGGCTTCAGATATGTGGCCGTTTATGGCTATCGCAATGCGCAGGCCAGTGACTTCATGGCCTATACGGTAGGCGATGAGATGGCACAAACGGGCTCTCTCACTACTTCTGACAGCACGCTTAACAAAGTGATACACAATGCAATATGGGGCATAAAGAGCAATTATAAGGGTATGCCGGTAGACTGTCCGCAGCGCAACGAGCGTCAGCCGTGGCTCGGTGACCGCTCGGCAGGTTGCCTGGGCGAATCGTTCGTCTTCAACAACGAGAGGCTGTACACCAAGTGGATGCGCGACCTGACCGAAGGACAACGTTATGACGGAGCCATGAGCAACGTTACACCGGCTTTCTGGAATTACTTTGAAGACAACATGACATGGCCTTCCGTCTTTCCCTTTGCCTGCGATATGCTTTACAGACAGTATGGCAATGCTGAGGCCATCGTCAACTCTTATGCCGCCATCAAGAAATGGCTCAACCACATGACGTCTGAGTATATGCACGATTATATCATTACGAAGGATAAATATGGTGACTGGTGCATGCCGCCAGAGAAGCTCGAGCTCATTCATTCGAATGATCCGACAAGGCAGACTGACGGTAAATTGCTCTCCACGGCATACGGTATACGCATCATGCAGCTCATGGAGCAGTTTGCTTCTATGCAACATCTCACGGCCGACTCAGCTATGTGGCATGACACCCGGGCAAAGATGATAGAGGCCTTCAACCGTAACTTCCTTACATGTAAGCGCGGAACGTCTCTTCGACCCGGACATGTGCTCTATCCTGACAGCGTGTTCTATGGCAACAACACCGCCACGGCCAACCTCGTTGCCCTTGCTTTTGGCATCGTGCCCGATAGCTTGAAAGCCGAAGTAGTGAAGAATGTGGTTCAGAACATCATTGTGCGTGGCAACGGCCACATCACATGCGGCATCATCGGTACATCGTGGCTCATGCGCGGACTCAGCGATAACGGCTTTGCCGATGTGGCTTATTTGCTGGCTACCAGCTCTACTTATCCTTCTTGGGGATATATGGCAGCCAACGGTGCAACCACTATTTGGGAACTGTGGAACGGTGATAAGGCTAATCCTGCCATGAACTCAGGCAACCATGTCATGCTTCTGGGTGACTTGCTTACTTGGTGCTGGCAATATCTGGGAGGCATCAAGCAGCAGGGAACGGCTTATAAGCATCTGGTTCTTAAGCCTAGTTTTGAGATAGAAGACCTCTTTCATGTAGATGCTTCGTATGGAACGCCCTACGGAATGGTACGCAGCAAATGGCAGAAGACCTTGCAGCAGTTGTCGTGGGATGTTGAGATACCCGCCAATACAACGGCTGACGTCTTTCTTCCTAATGGCGAGGTGAAGCACATCGGCTCCGGGCAGTGGCACTTCGATAGTGATATTCCCACTTCGAGTCCGCTTATCAAGACAGATGAATTCCTTTATGAGCGTGCGCCTTTCCCCTCTGCTCATGCCTCAACGGTCACCCAATTGAAGAACGGTGACTTGGTGGCTGCTTATTTTGGCGGTACTTTCGAGCGAAATCCTGATGTCTGCATTTGGGTAAGCCGTAAGCCTAAGGGCGCGAAAGCATGGGAAGCTCCTATCCTGGCTGCCGACGGCGTGTTTGAGGTGGGCTCTGAAGATGCTTTAAAAGCAGGTGTAACAAAGCAGACTACGGCTGCTGCATACGGTCCGGTGAAGGTTCGCAAGTCACAGGATCTGAAGAAATACCAGTCGCAGATAAGCCAATGGCACTATGACTATTACAATAAGGCTCTGAACGACACGACGAAACTATCGCCGAATTTGCGTCGTCTGGCTTGTTGGAATCCCGTTCTTTACACCATGCCCAATGGCGAAATATGGCTTTTCTTTAAGGTTGGAGCCAACATAAGTGGCTGGACGGGATGGCTGGTGAAGTCGAAGGACGGCGGAAAGACATGGTCTGACCGCGAGGCATTGCCCAAAGGCTTTCTCGGACCCATCAAGAACAAGCCCGAAATCATCAACAACCGGCTGGTTTGCCCATCGAGTACAGAGAGCGACGGCTGGAGATTTCATGTCGAGATATTGGATTTGGCCACCGGCAAGTGGAAGTATGTCGGACCCGTAGATGCCGACTCATGCGCTATAACAGATGATGTTGAGCCTACGACAACCGATATGACACACCCCATCTATAAGCCCGGAAAGGGGCCAAAGCCTATTTACAGCATCCAACCTTCTATATTGAAGTTGGCTGACGGCAGGCTGCAGGTGCTCATGCGCACGCATAACGGCCGACTGGCTCAGTCGTTCAGCAGCGATGGCGGCGACACATGGAGCAAGGTTACGCTCTCCAGCTTGCCCAGTACACAATCGGGCACGGATGCCGTAACGCTGTCTGACGGCACACATGTATTGGTGTATAACAACTTCTCCACCCTTCCAGGTACGAAGAAGGGCCCGCGCACTCCGCTCGATGTGGCCATATCAAAGGACGGACAACACTGGAAGCATGTGCTGACATTAGAAGACAGCCCTATCAATCAATACTCTTATCCCGCCGTCATTCAGGGAACCGATGGCAAGATACACATCGTTTACACCTGGCGCAGGCAGCGCATAAGCTATAAGTGCGTCTCCCTGCCAGCCGAATAAACCCTCTTACATAATTTCTGCCGCGCTTCGGTTCATGCCTTGAGCAAGGCTGTAAGCGCGGCAGAACAACTCTCTTAGTAATCAAATTATATCCATCTTTAAATCATCTATAACAAATCAGCATTCAGAAATGAAACCAACATTCTTTCATAACACTTGTCGGTTGCACAGGTTGTTATACTTTTCATTCTTGTTTCTTGCTCTCTTTCTGGGGCACAGCGCTTTGTTGAACGCCCAGAATCTAGACATCAGATGGCCCAAGAACGCCAATAACCGGATAACCTATGCCGCCTCTTATCTCAAAAAGAAGTTGAATGGCCAGCTTGCTTCCAACAAGAAGTATCGCATAGACCTGAAATTGGCGTCAGATACCACCGGTCTGCGCAAGGAGGGATTTCGCATCAGCAGAAGAAACCGCCGACTGACGGTCGAGGGTTTTGATGGCTCTGGCGTAATATATGGCTGTAACGAATTGGCACAATACGCCATTGAGCATCATGACTTAAACATACCCAACATGACCCAAAACCCTGAAATGGTGCTTAGAGGGGCTTGTGTAGGACTGCAGAAGACGCAATATTTGCCGGGCCGGGGAGTGTATGAGTATCCTTATACGCCCGAAAACTTCCCATGGTTCTATGACAAGAACCTGTGGATAAAGTATCTTGACATGCTGGTGGATAATAAAATGAACTCGCTCTACCTGTGGAACGGCCATCCCTTTGCATCACTCGTCAAGCTCAAAGATTATCCTTTTGCCGTAGAAGTAGACGATTCTACCTTCAAGAAAAATCAGGAGATGTTCTCCTTTCTCACTCACGAGGCCGACAAGCGTGGCATCTACGTCATACAGATGTTTTATAACATCATCGTCAGCAAGCCTTTTGCCGAACATTACGGCATCAAGACACAAGATCGCAACCGCCCCATCTCTCCTCTGTTGAGCGATTATACCCGCAAGAGCATTGCTGCTTTCATAGAAAACTATCCTAATGTGGGCCTGTTGGTGTGCCTGGGTGAGGCCATGGCTACCTATGATGATGACGTGGAATGGATGACCAAAACGATTATTCCGGGTGTAAAAGACGGTCTGAAGGCATTGGGCCGCACCGACGAACCTCCTATTCTGTTACGCGCACATGACACAGATTGCAGCGCGGTGATGCATGCCTCGTTGCCCCTCTATCATAATCTGTACACCATGCAGAAGTACACGGGTGAGTCGCTCACCACTTATCAGCCACGCGGACCGTGGGCTCAAGAACACCGAAACCTTGCTGCTTTGGGCACAACACATATAGAGAATGTGCACATACTTGCCAATCTGGAACCTTTCAGATGGTCGTCTCCCGCTTTTGTAGAGAAGACTGTAAAGGCCATGCACAACATCCACCATGCCAACGCGTTGCATCTCTATCCTCAGGCGTCTTATTGGGACTGGCCTTACACAGCAGACAAGTATTCCGACGGCCATAGAGAATTGCAGCTAGACCGTGACTGGATGTGGTATGCCACATGGGGAAGATATGCCTGGAATTGTCATCGCGACAGTGTGCCGGAGGTTAGATACTGGGACGGACGGCTATCACAGAAGTTTGGTTTCGACTCTATAGCAGCGCGAAATTTGCTTACTGCTTACGATGAAAGCGGCGAAATAGCACCCAAACTCATTCGCAGGTTTGGCATAACCGAAGGTAACAGGCAGACGCTCTTGCTTGGTATGTTGGCCAGTCAGCTGGTTAACCCTTATAAGTACACCGTTTATCCCGGCTTTTACGAGAGTTGTGGACCGGAAGGAGAGAAGCTTATAGAGTATGTGGAGAAGAAGTGGAAGCATCAACCCCATCACGGTGAGCTGCCTCTCGATATAGTGGCGCAGACCGAGGCCCATGGCGATAAGGCTGTGGCTGCCGTGGATGAGATAGCCGGCAGGGTGACACGCAACACCGAAGAGTTTAAACGCATACAGAATGACATGCACTGCTATCGTGAGTTTGCCTATGCTTTCGGCTGGAAGGTGAAAGCCGCTCAGCACGTGCTCAACTATAAATGGGGCAAGGACATACATGAGCTGGAGGCTGCCATCCCATTGCTGGAAGAGGGACTGAAGCATTATCGCAAGCTTGTGAACCTCACCCAAGACACTTATCTCTACGCCAACAGTATGCAGACGGCTCAACGCCGTATACCCATAGGGGGCGACGGAGGCAAGATGAAGACGTGGGCCGAGCTGCTGCCGTGTTATGAGCAAGAGGTAATCAATCTGAAGAAGAATATCAACTTACTGAAGAATAAGGCCCGGGGACTTGACAGCAAGCCTAAAAAGTGGCCGACCCTTGTGCCCGCTGATGTCACTCTGGCAGACAATTACTCTGTGGTTACCTTAGGCAAAGGTGCAAAGCTCTTCGCCGACTTAGACAGCACCGTAACTGATTTGTCGCCTGAGCTCAACGGATTAAAGGCTCTGGTGATGAGCAGCAAGCAGCAACGCAACGGGCAGACACGCATCGCTTTCAGCTGCAAGAAACCTGTTCAGCTGCTTGTTGGCTACTTCCGCGACGACCAAAAGAAGTATGCCAAAGCTCCTAAGTTGGAGACCGATGCTACAGCCAACGACTATGGCCAGGCAGAACCACAGATAACATCGGCCTTGCGCATAGCCGGTATGCCTCAGGTGAATGTTCATAAGTATGTTTTCCAGGCAGGACAGCACGAGCTTTACCTGCCCAAAGGCATGTCACTCATCCTAGGTTTCACGCAGAGCACTATCATTCCGCATGATGCCGGCCTCGCAGGCGAGGATCAAGCCATTGATTGGCTGTTTCAATAACCATCCAATATATAAGAGGGACGCTCCATGCAGCATCCCTCTTTTATTATAAATGCTAGCCACCTTATATCCCCGCCGGTGGTTTCCATGCGTTTGTGGACGGTCGGCCGTTGTTGGTTTATGCGTGAAGGGGTAGGGAAGGGTGTCTGATATAAATGAAGAAAGCCAAGCAATTTTTCAACTGCTTGGCTTCTGTGAGGTGCGCCCTTAGGGACTCGAACCCTAGACCCACTGATTAAGAGTCAGTTGCTCTACCAGCTGAGCTAAGGGCGCTCTCTTCGTGTTTGCGGGTGCAAAGGTACGCCCTTTTTCTTAGACGGCCAAACATTTTCCCGCTTTTTTTTCAAATTCGCTGCTTTATCCTGCCCCACCCCGTGTCCAAAGGGCTCCGAATCCGACGCCTCACCAGGCTAAGACACGGCATTACAATCCGTTATATCATTCATTCCACAAGAAGTCGGGCGGGGGCCTCACCGGGAGTACTTGGGAAAGAGGTTCAGTGCCTACTCCACCCGTCCCAAGACGAAAGCGCCCATGAGCAAATGAGCCGACGACTCAGGCTTCATCGCTGTCGGCTGTCCAAAGCGAGCTGACCGCATCGGTTGGCATACGCCAGTCACCACGCGGACTGAGGCTCGCACTGCCCACCTTCGGGCCGTCAGGCAGACAGGAGCGTTTGAACTGCTGGGCAAAGAAACGACGGCAGAAGGTGTGAAGCCACTTGCGGATAACCTCATCGGAATACTGCTCCATGCTAAAGGCTTTTCGGGCGAGCAAGAAGATGCGCGAGGGCCGGAAACCAAAACGAAGAATATAGTAGAGGAAGAAGTCATGAAGTTCATAAGGGCCAACGAGATCCTCGGTCTTCTGCTTTATATCTCCGTTCTCGTCGGCGGGAATGAGTTCCGGACTTATGGGTGTATCAATGATGTCATGCAGCGTCTGACGGGTCACACTGTCGTCGATAGTGCCACTCACATAACTCACGAGATGCCGGATGAGCGTCTTGGGAATACTGGCATTCACTCCGTACATGCTCATATGGTCGCCATTATAGGTAGCCCATCCCAAAGCGAGTTCGCTCAGGTCGCCCGTACCGATGACCAGTCCGCCCATCTCATTGCTGAGATCCATGAGTATCTGCGTACGCTCTCGAGCCTGACAGTTCTCGTAGGCCACGTCGTGCACAGACGCGTCATGACCGATATCCTCGAAATGCTGTGTCACGCTTTTGGCTATACTTATCTCCTTCATCGTGATACCCAGATGCTGCATCAGCGTGAGGGCGTTGTGATAGGTACGGTCGGTAGTGCCAAAACCGGGCATGGTGACGCCGATGATGCCACGACGGTCCATCGACAGTTTGTCGAAGGTCTTCACGCACACCAGGAGCGCCAGTGTGGAGTCGAGTCCGCCACTGATACCGATGACCACCCGCTTGCATCCCGTATGCACAAGCCGCTTGGCCAGTCCCATCACCTGAATGCTGAAGATTTCCTCACAGCTGCCGGCCATATCCTCAGCCTTGGGTATGAACGGATGAGCATCTACGGGACGCTCAAGCACAAAGTCCTTCAAAGCTATCGGCTGGCAGGCCACAGGGACCGACTGGGCCGTCTTCTGTCCGACCAGGCGCTGCATGCTGGCCACGGCTCCGGCGAAGGTGGTATTGTTGCGCCGCTCAGCCCGCAGCCGCTCCACATCCACCTGAGCAGCCACCCACTGACTCTTGAGTTGGAATCGCTCGGTTGCGGCCAGCAGGGCTCCATTCTCGAAGACGAACGCATTGCCGCCGTAGACCACATCCTGCGTGCTCTCACCGAATCCGCACCCGGCATAGACATAGGCCGAATGCGTGCGGGCACTCTGTTGTTCCAGCAAGCTGCAGAGGTATCTGTGCTTGCCAATGAGCTCGTCGCTGGCTGAGAGATTGAATATCACCTCGGCTCCTTCGAGCGTCAGGCGGTTGCTCGGTGGTGTAGGTGCCCACACATCCTCACAGATTTCAATTCCGAACTTCACGCCGTCGGCAGTGACAAAGAGTTGTGGGTCGGGTCCTATATGCAGGCTCTGCCCCGCATAGCGCACCACCGACGGACGGAGGTCGCGCGAGGATACGAACCAGCGCTTCTCATAGAATTCCGCATAATTGGGCAGGTAGGTCTTTGGCACGATGCCCAGCAGCTGCCCCTGCTGAATGACGAGGGCCGCATTGACTAAGGCACCGTCTACCGGTACCGGCGCGCCGACGATGCAGATGACGTCAAGCTTGCGGGTGAAGTCGAGCAGATGGAGCACACCCGCCTCGGCAGCATCAAGCAGCAGTTTCTGGTGGAAGAGGTCCTGACAGGTGTATCCAGTAAGGCTCAGTTCAGGAAACACGATGATTTCCACTCCCCGGCCCTCTGCCTGCGCAATTATTGACTCCATCTCACTCACATTGTAGCGGCAGTCGGCCACCTTCACTGCTGGGACGGCAGCAGCCACCTTCATAAATCCTTCTTGCATAATGCTTCCTATGTGGCGTATCTGTTGTATCTTACTTAATGGTTACCTGTGTGGCGCCATATCCATATTCCTGGAAGGAGGCGTCCTGATAGGTGTACTTCTTGTAACGATAAGTCAGCTCATTGATGAGAGCTCGCCTCAGCACACCGGCTCCCTTGCCATGGATAAAGACGATGCGCTGGCCTTTCTTACCGGCATACTGGTCGAGCGCCTCATGGAATTTCTTGAGCTGATAGTTGAGGATATCGGCCGGTCCCATTCCATCGGTATTGTCGAGGAGGGCATCCGCATGAAGGTCCACCACGACAACATCCTCGTCACCACGGTGCTTGATGATAAAGGGATTGCCCTTATGGTGTCCGTTCTCATATCGCCTTACATAGCTGCTGGCTTCTTCATCCCCCCTCTTGTCGGAAGCTGTAGAACCAGTCCTGCCATAGAGCTCTTCCTTCAGCTGCCGGGCATCTATCACAAGGGGGCGCGCAGGCTTGTCTTTCTCCACTAACGTGTAGAGCAGAGCGGGCTGCTCGAAGAAATCGTTCTCCTGAAAGGCGTGCAACTTATAGAACTTCACCGTGTCGATGCGGAACTGCACGTCGACAGGGGGCTTTATGGCAAAGGGCTTCTGCTTCTTGTAGGCGACTATCTGCAGAGCCACCCGGTCGAAGGAAGGCAGGTCCTCGTGGCCGAACTCTTCGACAAACTGCTTGGTGTTAGGCTCCACCTCAGCCGATGCGGCCAGCGTCCAGCTGGCTCCCTCAGCCTTCAGATAAGTGAAGAACAGGGTGTAATTGCTGTCGTTGACAAAGTAGGTCTCAAACCTTGTACTGGTCAGGCTCTTGGCGTCCATAGGAACAAAAGCCAGATAAGCCGAGAGTTGATTTCCGCCTTTGCGCTCTTCGGGCTGCTTCTCGAAAGTTATCTCGCGTTCGGATGGGTCGTAGTCGTCGGGAGTAGCGTCCACGGGCTCATCCATCCCATCTTTCATCATTTGTCGGATGCTTCGTCCGTCTGTTGTCGTCTGGCGGGACTTCATCGCGGCGTCTGCCACCTTGGCAATGCTGTAGTCGTCGCTGTCTACGACAACAACCTCATTGATAGCGGTGGGAATCTGGAATCCGTCAGCATCCTCCACCAATACGATCTTGTTGCCCTTGAATCCGGCGATGACTCCACCTCCGGTTTCACTCAAGAACCTCACTTTATCTCCTATCTTCATAATCGTCGGATATTAATCGTTGCTTTAAGCTTTAAGGAATGAGCAGCGACGAGTCGCCGTAGCTCAGGAACCGGAAATCATGACTCAACGCATAATCGTAGATGCAGCGCCAGTCACCATGGACAAAGGCGCTCACCAGCAGCAGCAGGGTACTCTCTGGCTGATGGAAGTTAGTGACCAGCATCTTCACCATCTTGTACTCGTATCCCGGCGCAATAATGAGCTGTGTACTACTGTGCAAAGCCTCCAGACCATTACGGTCAAGGTAGTTCAGAATATTCTCCATGGCCTCCCGGGGCGTGACACCATCGACCAGGCCTCCGTCGCGTCCCTCATTATAAGGATCCCATTGATTCACGTGCAGCTCTTCCTCACTGGCCTCCGGATGCTTTGAGAGATAAGCCCCCACGTAATAGAGGCTCTCTAAGGTGCGCACACTTGTAGTACCCACGGCAATGGCACTGCAATCATGGGCTAACAGATGCTCGAAGGTGTGGCGGTGAACCACGATATACTCCGAGTGCATTTCATGTCCTTCTATCGTAGCACTCTTCACCGGTTTGAAGGTTCCGGCCCCGACATGCAAGGTAACCTCATCGCGCATGATGCCCTTTCGGTCGATATCGCTGAGCACGGCGTCGGTGAAATGGAGCCCCGCGGTAGGAGCAGCCACGCTACCCTTGATTTTGGAATACACGGTCTGGTAGGTGGTTCGGTCGCTTTCCTCGGTGGGACGGTTCAGATAAGGCGGAATGGGCAGCTCGCCTACCGCCTCAAGAATCTCGGCAAACGACACGTGGGCATTATCCCACTCGAAGTCCACCCAATAGTTGGTACCTCCTGAATGCTGTGTCTTGCTGCGTTGCTCGGCAGTCAGTTCATCCCCACGGCGCAAGGTAGCCTTAAGCGTGAGCTCATGCCCCTTGACAAGAAAGTCGCGCATGAGCGCTCCTTCCTTCCATTTCTTCAGGTTGCCCACCATGCAGAGCCACGAACAGCTTCCTGTGCTTTGGAACATCTGCTCATAATCAGCCGGAAAGACAGGCTCCATAAGGAAAACTTCGATAAGAGCACCTGTCTCCTTGCGGAAGTGAATACGAGCCTGGATAACCCGCGTATTGTTGAACACCATGAGAGCACCTTCCGGCAGATAATCAGGAAGATGATAGAACACGTCCTCGCTAACTGCTCCATGCTGGTAAAGCAGAAGCTTACTATGGTCGCGTGGAGTAACGGGGAACTTTGCGATTCTGCTGTCGGGCAGGTCGTAATTGTAATCGCTTATGCGTATATGTCTTGTATCCATGAGCTATATAAAAAACACCGTTCAGCGGAAGATGATAAGGGCAGAGAGAAGAACAAACACGAGCGTATAGACCAGAACGGATAGTACGACATCGATATCCTTCAGACTGTAACCTGTAGAAGTGTATTGCGAAGAGATGTAGTTGACTGCCGGTGTTATACGTTTATAGATATAGGCGTAAATCAGATAGGCTATAAGGGCTGAGGTTGCACCCCAAAGGAAACCCACTATCACATCCGAAGGATAGTGAACTCCCAAATAGAGTCGCGTATAGCCATTGAGTAACGACCAGCACACCATGAAGCCGCTGAACACCCGATTGCGCACAACAAGAATAAAGAAGACTGCGACAGCCATAGTGTTGGCAGCGTGGGCTGAGAAGAAACTGAAGCCCGTGCCATAAAGCCCGTACACTAAGTCGAGACTTCCTGCTACTGTAGGGTCATTGACAGGACGGAGACGGCCAACCCAAGGTTTCACTATACCGTCGGCCAATCCGTCAGCCAAAACAACACAAAGCAGCGCACAACCCACTGTAAGCGTTATCTGAGCCATCGTCTCGTTGTTCTTCACCACAAGATAGAAAAGAGCCAAATAGAGCGGAATCCAGGTATAGCCCGACGTCAGAAGCGATATCAGTTGGTCGAGAAACAAGGAGTCACTCCCATTGAAGAACAACAGGAGCGCCTTATCTATCCCAAGAAAAGCTTGCCAATCCATAAGCTGATTAATCAGTGTGATGCGCCTTAACAAGAAGGCTGCACCAGCATCATCATTCTATATGTTTTCAATCTTACTCGTGGGTATCCATCCTTCACGACCGTCGGCCAATTGAATGCCACGCCAGCCCTTTATCCCGGTATCAGTGATATCAACGCGAGTCCCCTCATGGAGTACGAAAGCATCGGAGCCCGATGCTGATGGAGTCTTCTTGACGGTGACCGAGGGAGCCGTGACAATGGCTCCCCTACTGCACTCATACTGCCGCTTCTGCTCAAAGGCGAAGAAATTGCCTAATATAAAGACCAACAGCAAGACGGCTGCTCCATAGAACCCCACTTTCCGGAGAATCATCCGCGGAGCAAAAAGATAGACCAGTACCAGCAATAAGGCTAAGATAATAGACACCGACCCCACGGTAGCCCACCGGTCGACACTGGTGAAATTGACCAATGCATGGAACCAGGTGACAAAGAACATCTCGGATGCGGGAGTAATCTTATCTATCGTCTTGGCGCGCACGAACTGAAGGTTGAACCGGATGTCCTTGTCGCCGGGCGACAGTCGCAGCGCCCGCTCATAAGCCAATACTGCCTGAGTGATGTTGTCGGTACGGTAGTAAGCATTGCCCAAATTATAATATACGTCTGCACTCACGCCATGCTTGAGAATATCTTCGTAATCCTTAATGGCTTGCTGATAATTGCCTTTGTTGTACTCAGCATCGGCATTGGCTTTTGTCACAGCCTGCGTTTGAATCGGAATCAGACAAAAGGCGAGCAGGAACAACAGCATTGCACCACTCGACGGGCGCTTCTTGGACTTACGTACCTTCATTGCATCCTCTATATTCATAATGGCTGTCATAGCTGATTCGAATGTCTTATTCATGTTACCGGCCACGTCGCCAGGAGCATAACGCTCAAACTCGCACTCATCAAGGGCAGAAATAAACTTCTTGATGGTGGACTCATCAACGCCTCTGTCGGCAAGACACCCTTCAATGTTCTCTCTTGAGAGCTTCTCTGCCGGCATGCTCATCTTATCGCTCACATAGCCCCAAAGAGCTCGAAGCACCTCGTCGTAGAATTCATTCTGGCGTCCCTTCAGCATAAGCTCACCAGCCTTCTTCAATCGACGTGTTGCCACTCGGTTTGCCTTCTTGCCCCGCATCTTCACTACGTCGGCATTATCGACAGCACGCTTGCGGAAGACAATCAGCAACAGTACAAAGGCCAACAACGGAAGTATCAAACTCACCCAATAAGCCGTAGAGCCGAAGAAGAAGTCGCCTGTGGCATGCAGCGCGGAGTCGCCCAACTTCAAGGCATGGATATCCTTGTCCTCATCACTACTATAGTCGCTGACATCGGTCTTTTTACCGTCACCCTGAGCCACTGTGATGTCGAAGGGCTGCGTCTTTATGGTGCGATAGGCATTGGCACCTGTATCATAGTAGGTGAAGGCAACTGCCGGAATGGTGTACTTACCCTGATTGCGCGGGACTACGAGGAAGTCATACACCATATTGCCTTCTACGCCATTGGCAGTAAGCCGCGTCTTGTCGGTCACCTTAGGATCGTATTTATCAAAGTCCTTAGGGAATACCGCCATGGGTTGCTTTATCAGCTTCAAGTTGCCTATACCGCCAACAACAACCCGCAGATTAATCGGCTCACCGGCCTTTACGCTGTTATGATCAATAGAGGCCGAGATATTAAACTTGCCGACACCTCCGGAGAAATCAGCCGGTTTTGCAGGCAGAGGGTCCACTTGTACCGTGAGACTTGGTGCCACGATATTGCGCTTTACTTCGGTATAGCCTGAGCCACCATTGAAGAAGGCCTCAAAGGGGTCGACGTTGCGGTTCTGCTCTACTACAATACCCTTGAAAGTGATACTGGGGATGGTGAGCTTGCCTGTCATCTGAGGATACATGATATATTGGCTCCACGTGACACAACGATAGTTGCGCCCATTGACACGCTCCACATGGAAGCTCTTTTGCTGTGGCAGGGGTACCTCCTGTGTATGGAAGCCCGTCAAGTCGGGCATCTTGCCGTCAAGCTGCGACAAGTCGACAAGGGTGTACACCTTATAGGTAAGCAATATAGGCTCCTGCTCATGCACATGCCGCTTATTGGCATTCACCTTTATAAAGAGATCACTACCGGAGATACGGGAGCCGGAGGCACGCATCTGAGGTCCGTCATCCTCATCATTATGCATGCGCGGTGCCCCACTTGCCGACGAGCGGGCGTTGCCCGACACCACTACTTTAATAGCACGTGAAGAAAGCGACCGGCCTCCCATACGGGCATGTGCCGGACCGACATTATAGACTCCGTTTTTAGCCGCGTAGAGAGTATAGGTATAAGTAATCGAGGATGAAGAACTGGTATGGCCGTTCACCATCTGGAAGCTGGACTGCTGTGAAGTGTAAGGACCGGCTATTACCTCCACTACGTCAGTAGTATGCAAGGCTGAGCGAAATTCATCAACATCCTTAGGACTCACCGTATAGGAGATACGGAAATTCTCGCCCACCGACACCCGTGCTGGCGCCGACACAGAAATCCCCTGCGCCGCAGCAACAAGGCCGAAAGTCATGAGGAAGACGCCAATGGCGAAATATCTTAACCGACTTCTCATATTGATCATTATAACTGAATGGGACATTTAGGCATCACCAGTTCTTTTGCAGCCGCCTCGACTGAGGCTGCTGCATCGCCTTCTTCAACCTCTGCTGCGTAGCCTGCTCCTCCTGCATTGCTGCATTAAGCAACTGCTCTGCATTGTCACGGCTCATCTGCTTTTGGTTCTGGTTCTGCTTCTTGTCCTTATTGTTCTGTTCGTTATTCTTATCTTTGTTCTTATC
>ONMG01000310.1 GCA_900318855.1 uncultured Prevotella sp. | reverse complement strand
TTGCCCCGGCGTCAGGCAAAATCCTCACCGGTGGTGTTGATGCCAACGCCCTGCAGCGCCCCAAGCGCTTCTTCGGTGCTGCCCGCAACATCGAGGGCGGCGGTAGCCTTACCATTATCGCTACCGCGCTCACCGAGACCGGTTCCAAGATGGACGAGGTCATCTTTGAGGAATTCAAGGGTACCGGTAACATGGAGCTCCAGCTCGACCGTTCGCTGAGCAACAAACGTATCTTCCCGGCTGTCAACCTTGTGGCATCGAGCACCCGCCGCGACGACCTGCTTCAGGACAAGACAACCCTCGACCGCATGTGGATTCTCCGCAAATACATTGCCGACATGAACCCTGTGGAAGCCATGAACACCATCCACGATCGTATGGTTCAGACCCGTGACAACGAAGAATTCCTCATGTCAATGAACTCGTGATGAAACCCTCGCTCTTATGGATTCATTCATTGAGATAAAAGGCGCACGTGTCAATAACCTGAAGAATATCGATGTAAAGATACCGCGCAACAAACTCATTGTGATTGCCGGAGTCTCGGGCTCCGGCAAATCTTCCCTGGCTTTCGACACTTTGTATGCCGAAGGCCAGCGGCGTTATGTAGAGTCGCTCTCAGCCTATGCCCGACAGTTCCTGGGCAGGATGAACAAACCCGAATGCGACTTTATTAAAGGACTTCCGCCGGCCATAGCCATCGAACAGAAGGTCATAGCCCGCAATCCCAGGTCGACGGTGGGCACCTCCACAGAAATCTACGAATATCTCCGCCTCCTCTTCGCACGTATCGGCCGCACCTACTCCCCTATCAGTGGTTGCGAAGTAAAGAAGCACAGCACCGACGACATAGTGGCCTGTGCCAGCCAATATGGCATCGGCACCAAGTTCATGATTCTTGCCCCTCTCTTCACCTCCGAGGGCCGCAGCGTGCTCACGCAGTTGGAGACCGACTTCAAGGAAGGCTACTCCAGAATGCTCTATAAGGGAGAAGTGATGCGCATCGAGGACTTTTTGGAAGCCGAGCACGAGGACCTCAGAAAGGAAGACATCTATCTCGTCATCGACCGCATGAGCGTATCGAAAGAGAAGAGCGAAATATCCCGTCTCATTGACTCGGCCGAGACCGCCTTCTACGAAGGCCACGGCGCCTGTCGTCTGACCTTCCTGCCGTCGAACATCAGCTACGATTTCTCCATTCGCTTTGAGGCCGACGGCATGACCTTCGAAGAGCCGAATGACAACATGTTCTCCTTCAACTCACCCATAGGGGCCTGTCCCACATGCGAAGGATTTGGCAGCATCATCGGCATTGATGAGCGCCTTGTCATTCCCAACACCACACTGAGTGTCTATGACGGCTGTGTACAATGCTGGCACGGCGACAAAATGGGCATGTGGAAGGATGAATTCTGCCGGCGTGCCGCTGCTGACCATTTTCCCATCTTCAAGCCTTACTACCAGCTTTCACGCAAGGAGAAAGACATGCTCTGGCATGGTCTGCCCTCAGAATCCAGGCTCGACATGCATGACAAGGTGTGCATCGACGCCTTCTTTCAGATGGTGAAGGAGAACCAGTACAAAATCCAGTACCGTGTGCTGATGAGCCGCTATCGCGGACGCACCGTCTGTCCCGACTGTCATGGGACCCGTCTGAAGAAAGAGGCCACTTGGGTAAAGGTGGGCGGCATGAGCATCACCGATCTTGTAGAGATGCCCATCATCAACCTGAAAGATTGGTTCGACCACCTGCAGCTCGACGAGCATGACGCCAGCGTAGCAAGACGGCTACTCACCGAGATTAAGAACCGGCTGCAGTTCCTCCTTGATGTCGGACTGGGCTATCTGACCCTGAACCGGCAGTCGAACACGCTCTCGGGCGGAGAGTCGCAGCGCATCAATCTCACCACTTCGCTCGGAAGTTCGCTGGTGGGCTCGCTCTATATCCTTGATGAGCCCAGCATCGGTCTTCACAGCCGCGACACGCAGCGCCTCATACACGTTCTCAAAGAGCTCGTTGCCTTGGGCAACACCGTTGTGGTGGTAGAGCACGACGAAGAGATGATGCGGGCTGCCGACTATCTCATCGACATCGGGCCCGACGCGGGACGTCTGGGCGGCGAACTGGTATTCGAAGGCAATGTGGCCCTCATCACAGGCAACGACAAGGCAAAGGTCAAAGCCCTATTGGAAAAGTATCCCAAGAGCTACACCATCAAGTATCTAACCGCTACCGAGACGATTCCTACTCCCAAGAGCCGCCGGCAGTGGAACCAGCGTATAGAGCTCAAGGGGGCTCGCATGAACAACCTGCAGGGCGTCGACGTGACGTTCCCGCTCAACGTTCTGACGGTGGTTACAGGTGTGAGCGGAAGCGGAAAATCATCACTCATAAAAGGTACTCTGTATCCAGCACTCAAGCGCAATCTCGACGAAGTGGCCGACATGCCGGGAGAATATTCCTCTCTCAGTGGCGATATTGCTTCAGTGCACCACGTAGAGTTCGTCGACCAGAACCCCATCGGCAAGAGCACCCGCTCCAATCCGGCTACCTATGTCAAGGCTTATGATGCCATTCGCCAACTCTATGCCGACCATCCTTTGGCCCGTCAGATGGGCTTCACACCGCAATATTTCTCATTCAATACCGAAGGAGGACGATGCGAGGAATGCAAGGGTGCCGGTGTCATCACGGTGGAAATGCAGTTCATGGCCGACCTGGTGCTGGAGTGCGATGCCTGTCACGGGAAACGCTTCAAGAAGGACATTCTGGAGGTGAAGTTCCACGAGAAAAACATCAGCGACGTGCTCGACATGACGGTGAGCGAGGCCATTGCCTTCTTTGGGAAATACGACCAAAAGGAGATTGTGAAGCGCCTCGCACCACTCGAAGAGGTGGGACTGGGCTACATCAAACTGGGCCAGAACTCGTCGACTCTCTCAGGAGGCGAGAACCAGCGTGTGAAACTGGCTTACTTCATCGGTCAGGAAAGACAGGAGCCCACACTCTTCATCTTCGACGAGCCTACCACAGGTCTCCATTTTCACGACATCAAGCGTCTGCTGCATGCTTTTGATGCCCTTCTGAGCAGAGGTCATTCCATCATCGTCATCGAACATAATCTCGACATCATCAAGTGTGCCGACTATGTCATCGACTTAGGTCCTGATGGGGGTGACCGTGGAGGCAATGTTGTCAGCACTGGTACTCCCGAGCAGGTAGCAGCCTGCAAGGAGAGCATCACAGGGCGTTTCCTAGCGGACAAGCTATGAGACAAGGCGGGCTCTCCATATTGCTTCCCACCTACAACGACGTGTGCGTCAGTACGGTCCGCAAGCTTTCGACAGCCATGGAGAGCCTGCCTTTCGACCACGAAGTAATCGTGGCCGATGACGCATCCTCCGACCTCCGGGTCAAAGAGGCTAACCGAAGTATTACCCATCTCCCCGCTTGCACTTATATCGAGAGAAAGGATAACACGGGGCGTGCCGCCATCCGCAATTTTCTTGCCCGGCAGGCTCATTATGCCTGGCTGCTCTTCATCGACGCCGACATGGAGATTGCCGATGCTTCGAATTTCATCTTGAGTTATATGGAGTCCAAAGGGGATATCGTCTACGGGGGCTACCACATCGCCCCGGGCAAAGACGTGCTACCCGGCAATCTGAGGCTTCGCTATGAGCTGAGTCGTGAAGGCACTCACTCTGCTGCCATGCGGCGCAGACATCCCAACGCCGACTTCCACACATCAAACTTTCTCATCAGGCGCGACATCATGCTCTCCCACCCTCTTGACGAACGTTTCCGTCAGTATGGTTTTGAGGATGTCGCTTATGGCAAATCACTTCTACTGGCAGGCTACACCATCAACCACGAGGACATACCCACCGAATTCACAAGGTTCGAGAGCAATCGTGAATTCGTTGAAAAGACTGAGACTTCATTGCAAACTCTTCATGCTTTCAAAGACGACTTGAAGGGTGTATCCAGACTCTATGCCG
>ONMG01000295.1 GCA_900318855.1 uncultured Prevotella sp. | reverse complement strand
TGTGGTGGAGCAGTTCAACCGCAAGAAAGGATGGCACTGCCAGACCTTAGAGGAGGTGGAAGACCACCTGGAACCGCTCAACCGCGAGACGCGCACCGAAGCCAACAACATCGTCAACTCGCTGCGCATCTGCGACCCCGCCGTGGGCAGCGGTCATTTCCTGGTGTCGGCACTCAACACCCTCATTGCCCTGAAGAGCGAGATGGGCATCCTGCAGGACCACAGTGAGAAGCCCAAGCCCGTGAACGCCTGGAACATCACTATCGAGAACGACGAGCTAGTGATGAGGGACGAGGACGGAGAGCTCTTTGCCTACCATCCCAAGGACAAGGAAAGCCAAAGGGTGCAGACCACCTTGTTCGAGGAGAAGAAGAGCATCATCGAGAACTGCCTCTTCGGAGTAGACCTCAACCCCAAGAGTGTGGAGATATGCCAATTGCGACTGTGGATAGAATTGCTCAAGAGTGCCTACTACGTGGGGACCGGCGACAGTGGGCGGACACTGCGGACGCTGCCCAACATCGACATCAACATCCGCTGCGGTGACTCGCTGGCCTCCCGGCGCATGGTGGCGGTGGGTAAGAAGGTGGTGGCCGGACAGGGACTGGCCAAGGTCATCGACTCCTACAAGAAACTGGTGAGACAGTACGTGAACTGCCATTCCAAGCAGCTGAAGAAGGAAATAAGGGCCCAGATAAGAGTCATCAAGACGAAGCTCAACCCACCCATTGACCAGGACTTGTTCGGCGGTGAGCTCAATCAACGGCAGAGCCGTGAGGCACGGGTGCTGGGACGGTCGCTGGAGTGGATGATAGAGTTTCCCGAGGTGCTCGACGAGGAGGGCCATTTCCTCGGCTTCGATGTGGTGATAGGCAATCCGCCTTACATCAACACGCAAGAGATGAAGGACGAGACCCAGGTCTACGCGAAGATGCGAAACGTGAACGCGGACAACACGAACGTCAAGGCCTACTCCACCCTCGTGCCGCGCGCCGACGTCTATGCGCTCTTCGTGGAACGCGGCTTGCAGCTGCTCCGGCGCGATGGCATCCTGTCGTTCATCCTTCCCAACAAATGGGAGAAGGTGATGTACGGTGAGCCTCTCCGCAAGCTCTTCCTGCAGCACGACCTGCAAAGCATGGTGGACTTCGGCGACAATCAGGTGTTCCCCGATGCCACCACCTACACCTGCATCATCAACCTGCGCAAGCGCGCCTCCGGCGGGCATCTGTCGGTGAGCAACATCCGGAAAATCAACGACGACGACCTGGGCGCCGACATCGAACAGAACGCCCGGTCTTTCGACCTCTCGCTCTTCAGCGACGCCATCTGGCACACGCAATCGCTGGAAGGCAACCGGAAGATAGCCGAAATAACAGCCAACAAGGACCGATTCACAACACTTGAAGATGCCGTCGGCAAAGAGAGCTATAGAGGAATACTAACAGGTCTTTCCAAAGCTTTTCTCATCTCTCAATCCACCTACGATGAGCTCGTCAATCGTGATGCGTCGAGCCGCGGCATCATCCGTCCCTTCCTCAGCGGCAGTGGACTGGCAGCCTATCGGGTGCCGCGAATCTCCAACTACCTCATCTTCACTCCCAAAGGCTTCACCCTCAAAGGGATGCAGTGCGAGCCGGACGATAAGCCCACGGAGGAGGAGGCCTGGCAATGGTTTGCCGGCCATTATCCGGCTGTGGCTGAATGGTTAGCGCCGTTCAAGGCTAAAGCTGAAGTCCGGACTGACAAAGGCGACTACTGGTGGGAGCTCAGAGCCTGCGCTTATTACGACAAGTTTGCCGAACCCAAAATCATGTACCAGGCATTCCAGACCAAGCCGTGCTTCATCTTCCGGTCCGACGCCATCTTCTGCAACAACTCCATGTTCTTCGTCTCCGTCAACGACCGTCGGCTGCTGGCGCTCCTGAACTCCTCGGTGGGCTGGTGGCTCATCTCGGAATATTGCCCACGCATACGCAACGGCTATCAGCTGATATGGGAGAACCTGGGGCAGATACCCGTACCGAGGCAACTGCCCGAGGAGCTCAATGCGCTGGCCAAGGAGGCCGAAGAAGCCGCTGCAGACGACGCCTCGCTGTC
>ONMG01000296.1 GCA_900318855.1 uncultured Prevotella sp. | reverse complement strand
GCCATCGTTCCGGCCGACAGCTGTGCCTACACGGCCTTCCGCTACACCGAGAACGGCATGAGTGCTGGCATTGTGTTCGGAGGCAATGCTACCGACCACTGGCGCACAGTGGTCCTGGGATTTCCCTTTGAAGCGTTGAGATTCGAGAAACAACGTATTGAGATGATGAAACTCATTGTAAACTATCTTCTGAAATGACACACAACTTTCTATTCATTCCACGCGCCCGACTCAGCCTGCTTGTCGCCATGCTGGCAGCAATCTCCACGGTTGCACAGGCAGCACTGCGGTTCCGCTTTGTCGTGATGAGCGACATCCATATCAATGTGAAGGCCCCCCAAGCCTTCAGTGACCTCACGCAGTCAGTGAACCAAATCAATGCTACTGACAGCATCGACTTCGTACTGGTGACGGGCGACATTGCCGATGAGGGCGACAGTGCCTCCTTGGCTATGGCCAAGCCAGGGCTCGACTCACTACGCGCTCCTTATTATATTATAGAGGGCAACCACGACCTGAAATGGAGCGAGAGCGGAGGCCTCGACTTCCGGCGCATCTTCGGCTACGAACGGTTCAAGTTCGAGCACAAGGGATTCCTCTTCCTCGGCTTCGGCTGCGGACCGCTCATGCGCATGGCCCTGGGACATGTCAATCCCGAGGACATCGAATGGCTGAAGACTGAGCTGAAGGCCAACGGCACGCAGGGCAAGCCCGTCTTCCTGGTCACCCACATCCCCATGCTGCCTGAGGACATGGACAACTGGTACGACGTGACCGATGCTGTGCGGCAGTATCCCGTTGTGGCCTTCATTAACGGCCATTACCACTCCAACCGCCATCTTAGCTACGATGGCATCGAGGGCATCGTGAACACCTCTAACCTCAGACAGCAGGGTCGGCAGGCAGGACAGTACAACGAATGGGACGTGGGCACCGACTCCATCTCGGTGTACACGCATCCCGTAGGAGCGCCCCGCCAACTCTGGACCCGTCTGTCGACGGTTCCTCACCACGACAACGATCGCGCCCACTGGGCTCCTCGCCCCGACTACAGCGTCAACCAGCAGTATTCACAGGTGAAGGAGGGCTGGCGCGTAAGTCTGGGAGCCGGCATCTACTCGTCGCCGGTGAGCTATAAGCAGTGCATCATCACCGCCGACAACCTCGGCCGTCTCACCTGCTTCGACCGCAAAGGCCGCCAACGGTGGCAGCGTGCCACGGGGGCCCGCATCCTGGGCACTCCCGCAGCCGCCAAGGGCCTGGTGGTGGCCGGCTCGGCCGACGGCTGCATCTACGGCATTAGGATGAAGGACGGAAGCGTGGCCTGGAAGTGTCCGACAAGGCGCCCCGTGGTGAGTGCCGTCACGGTCAGCAAGGGCATAGCCTACGTGGGGAGCAGCGACGGAACGTTCCGAGCACTGCGCATCGCCGACGGCTCGTTGCTGTGGGCGAACGACTCCATCCGGGGCTATGTGGAGACCAAACCTCTCGTAACAAAGAACAAAGTAGTTTTCGGAACCTGGGCCAACCGCCTCTATGCTCTCGACCGCAAAACAGGACGCACGGTCTGGACCTGGCATACGCCGAAAGGACTGGGCATGCACTATTCTCCGGCTGCCGTATGGCCGGTGGAAGCACAAGGGAAGGTGTTCATTGCCGACCCTGAACGAGCCCTGACAGCCATAGATATTGCTACAGGCCGACAGCTTTGGCGCACCAAGAGGAGCAAGGTAAGGGAATCCATAGGGATTTCTGCCGACGGAAAGCGCATTTATGCTAAGACAATGACAGACAGCATAGTATGCTACAGCACCGAAAGCACACAACCCGAGGAATTGTGGGCAAGCAACGTGGGCTTCGGATACGAGCACGCTACGGTGATGTTGCCCGAAAACGAGGGACGCGTCTATTCATCGACCAAGGACGGACTGGTGTTCGCTCTCGACGCCATTTCAGGACACGTGCTCTGGAAGCATAAGATTGGCAACACGCTCATCAACACGGTGGTGCCACTGGACCGTCGCCATCTGCTACTCACTAACGAGGATGGGACGCTGGCTGAACTGGATATAGAACCCTAAAGTAATGACATCAATGAAACTGACTTCAACACTCCGAACAGCAGCCGTGCTGCTGATGACTCTCGCCGGTTTGCTGCCCGTGCAGGCCCGCAAGGTGACAACGGGCATAGAGATGCTGAAACAGCAGAACTTCAAGTTGCTCGAAGGCAAACGCGTGGGATTGGT
>ONMG01000299.1 GCA_900318855.1 uncultured Prevotella sp. | reverse complement strand
GGCACAAGAGATTTTCGCCTGCTCAATAGGACGCAGCTCAAGGCTTTCCATTGTGCCTTTCGTTTCGGCTATGAAGAAAATATGCTTAACCTTGCCCTCATAGAAAGCGATTGCCCAGTCCGGCGAATAGTTACCAACCGGTGTGGGGATTTGGAAGGTTCTCGGCAGCTTGGCATAGACGCACACCTCGTCTGCTGCGTCCAAATCCTCAGCAAACTTTCTCTCAATGCTCTTATCCGCCGAACCGTCCGTGAACACATAGTCCTGAATGGCTTTCTTTGCAAGAAATGCCTTATCAAAGCTCTGCGTAGCCTTTTCAGCCGTGAAGATGGAGCTGTCATATTCGCCCTCAATGGTGTCGTAGGAAATATGCTCTACGATCATTGTGGCTTTCTGCTCATTGATAAGCCGGATGACCTTCGTGATGAACTCCTCCGGGTTGTTCTTGAACATATAGAGCTTATCCACACGGATGCCTTGCAGGATCGCAGAAACCGTGCGCCGTGTCAGAACAGTACCCTCTGCGATTTTCCCGATGAGGTCATACTTGATCTGACTGGTTTCGGCGTGTTTAAGTGTCTGTGTCCGGGTCTTTTCACCGGTGAAGGATGCTCCACGCTCGATCTCGTACTCATTCATCTCCGTTTTCTGCCGCCCGATGGTGGTTGTGTATTGCAGCTCGGAAACAAAGAGCTTTTCGTCAATATGGGCAATGGCGTTGCGGAGCAGCTCGGCGCTGTCAAAATCAACGGTGTAGGCGTACTTGTGGTTGATCTCACGCCACAATGCCTGAAACTCTCGCTTGGCGAAGTTCTCGTTGAGGGGATTTCCCTTAACCTTGGTTTCGTGACCGTCGGAGAACATATCCTTGAGGACACTATCGTCATAGACCGCCTGAATGAGCGTATGAATTCCGTCTGCCATTGGCTTGAGTTCCTCCGGCAGCTCCGCAACGGTTCCGTTCTTAACATCCTGACGGTACTTGTCCGTCACCTTGCGCTTCATATCCACATAGCCGTTCTGAATGAGATAGAACTCAATGGCATTGGCTTTTTCGTCGTCGATAATCGTCGGCACATCGTCCACCTTGACATACTTGCCCTTGAAGTATTCGCTTGTCGCCACCGTGGGTCTGTCATAAAGCACGGTCTTAATATCCGACTGCAAGTCCGTCACAAAGGTCTTGTAGCTTTCGCTGGCAACCACCGTCAGCGTGTTGATCTCGTGAACGCTGTCGCCGCAGCTCTGCACATCCATACGGTTGCCGTCCTGATTGACACAAAGGCGCAGACCACGACCGACTTCCTGACGCTTTGCTGTGTTGCTGTCGGAGTGCTTCAGAGTACAGATTTGGAACACATTCGGGTTGTCCCAGCCCTCACGCAGTGCAGAGTGGGAGAAGATGAACCGTGTCGGTTCGTCAAAAGACAGCAGCCGTTCTTTGTTTTTCAGAATCAGGTCATAGGCGGAAATATCGTCGGAGAACTCGCTGCCACGCTTGAGCTGGCTGTCCACGCTGCGCCCGGTTTTCTTATCGATGCTGAAATATCCCTTATGTACCCGGCTCACATCGCTGCAAGTGGACTTCAAATATTTCTGATACGGCGTGTCAAACATCGTAATGTACTCGTTCAGAATGGCAAGATACTCCTGCTCAAACATCACACCGTATTCGCCAAGCACCTCGTCGCCGTTTTCATCGTACTGGCGGTACTTTGCTACCTCGTCGATAAAGAACAGGGACAGACACTTGATGCCCATATTAAAGAGCTTTTCCTCTTTCTCAAAGTGGGAGAGGATTGTTTCCCGAATCTGAATGCGGCGCATATCCTTTTCGGACACATCGCCCACCACATCACCGGCTTTGATGACCTCGCCGTTGGTAAAGGTAACAGTGCCACGCAGCGGGTCAATTTCGGAGATGGTGTATCCCTTGTACTGCTCCATTTCCTGCGAAACGAAGTAGAGGTCGTCACCAACGCCGAGAATACGGGTTTCACGGTTGATGGACTTGTTGTAGCCGATCTCCAGCTCAATTTTTGCCATCGGCGGCTTCTTGCTGGAAAGAATGATCTGTTCAAGGTAGAGGTAACTGTCCGTGCCACGGAAGTTCTTGACCTCAAAGCCCTTGACCTCGATCTTCTTGACCAGCCGCTTGTTGAAAGCATCCAGCGCATCCAACACATAAACAAGGTTGTGCTGCTTGGCGTGGGTAGCCGAGTAGTTGAGGGAGAACAGCGGATTGAAGTTTTTCAGCGCTTTCTGCGTCACATCGCCGCCCATCTTCTGCGGCTCGTCCAAAATGATAATCGGGCGGTTTGCCTTAATGACATCAATCGGGCGGCGGGAGCCGAATTCATCCCGCTTGGAGTAGATGATACGAGCTTCCTTGCTCTTGCCGTCCTCTTTCAACGAGGAGGCAAACGCCTGCGTGTTGATGATCATTACATTGATGCCGGAGCTGCTCGAAAAGTTATCCAACTGGTTCAGGTTGGAGCTGTTGTAGATGAAGAAGCGAGCCTTCTTGCCGTAATGCTCCATAAAGTGGTCTGCGGTGATCTCAAAGGACTTCTTCACGCCCTCACGGATCGCAATGGAGGGAACGACAACAATGAACTTGCTCCAGCCGTACTTTTTGTTCAGCTCGAACATCGTCTTGATATAGACATAGGTTTTGCCCGTGCCGGTTTCCATTTCAATATCAAGGCTGCAACGCCCCAAGTCTTTGACAAGGGAAGCCGAGAGTTTAATGTTGTTCTGACTCTGCAAGGTCTGAATGTTGTGCAGAAGCTGCTCGTCGGAAATCTCTACCGCTTCATTCTTGTAGCCGGTATCGTTCAGCGGGTCGATGACTTCAAGCTCCTCATCAGACATACCGAGGGTCATCTGATACGGCTCCGCTTTGACCTTGCCCCGGTCACGGATATAGGTGATCTTGTCGTGAAAGCCCTGCCCCTGAAAGACACGCACAACGGCATCAACCGCATCGGTTTGATATTGTTGTATTTTGAAATTAAACTTCATTAACACAGCCTCCTTCGTATGTATCCCAAAGGAAAGTCACGAAAGTGATGCTACAGCCAACAGCCAATTTTGCGTGCCTTATTTCCAGTCCAGTAAAGGCGGCGCTCTTGCCGTGTCCGCTTCCATAGGGATTGCGGATTTCAGCAAGTTTTGTTGTAATGCCTCTTAGATTGCCAAGAACAGCTCGTATATTGTCGGAAGCTGGATCGGTGTTCGGTATCGACTTGGGCGTTAGATTTAAGAGGTTCAAGGTTTCTCCGGTAAGTTTGCCCATATCCCAATTTTTGTCCCACGCTACGCCCCTATTGTCTAAGATTGTCTTACAGCAGCTTTCAATCAGCTCTTTTGCCTTTCCGATGGCATCAGTAGGATTTTCACTTTGCATCTTCAGCATCAACTCTATCTGCTTTGAAAGATACTCGCTTGAGAATTTCTCCTGCAATTCAACAGCATTTGGTGCAAGTGGAGTTGTTACATTGAGAATCCTATCCATATAAGAGCGACACTTCTTATAAAGACGAGCATATTCTGCATTGTATCTGCTATAACCGAACAGATCTTCGTTTGCTTCTTCTGTAAACTCCTGTTCGAAGTTTTCTTCATAGTATGCCAGCAAGTCTTTCAGCAGTTTTTCAACACTCTCATCAGGTGCCTCATTGACATAAGCGGCAAGCGATTTTCCTTTGGACATATTATATTTGCTACACAGGGCGACACCTATGCTCTCCATAGTAAAGACATCGAAATCATTGGTCGTAAAATCGAGCACATAGCCACCCCGGTTGAACAACTTCAAAAATGTCCCAACTTCAATTTTTGTCAGCTTCGCCATCTCACAGCACCTTCCTTACGGTGTCGGGGCTATAGGTGGCGAAGATCTGATCGAAGTTGGTTGCCACGCTGTCGTTTGCCATAGAGCTGTCACGCATCACGAAGTAATAGGGCTTCTGCTTGGCAATGGCTGTGATGGTTTCCTCGGTTACATTGCTGTCGAAGCAGGCGATCAGATAGTTGTCCTCCACATTGAACACCTTCTTGCCGGCAATGGTGGTTTCCTCAATTTTGCCGGAGAGCAGCACGCCCAAATCCAGCATCACCTGGAAAAGCAGATCCTCCGGCGTTCTGTCCTCTTTGATGTTATCTTCAAGGCGGGAGAACAGGCTGGCTTCATACTCCGCAGGATTGTAGTAGACCTCTTTCATATTGGAGGTGTCACACTTCAAAACACGGAAACCTGTATCAAGGTCTTGCGTGGTCAAAGGGCTATCCTCTTTTATTTTCTTACCAGCACGACGGATGCGTTCCTTGCCGATTTCGGGAATAGACATATAGCCTGCTTTCCTTGCAAGACTTCCTTCGGCGGTATCTTCGGACACCTGAACCATAATAAACTTTCTCTTGCCGCCATCTTCGGCATTGAGCTTCATTGCAGCGTGAGCAGTGGTTGCGGAACCAGAGAAGAAATCAAGAATAATCGCATCTCGGTTACCACCGAGCTGAATAATTCTTTCGAGAAGTCCAACAGGTTTAGGATTATCAAAGACAGCCACTCCGTCAAACATCTTTTTAACCAACTGTGTTCCGTTGGTAGTTGTTTCTACATCATCCCAAAGTGTTTTGGCAACTTTCCCTCTTTCCTGTGCTTCCCAAATAAACCTTTTTCTTTGAGGACCGCCATCTCCAGTTTTGCCAAAAACAATTCGATTGTCGGCAAGGAGCTCTTGAAACTTCTTGTAATCATTTTTCCAGCTACATCCCTCGTTAGGTCTGTAAATAACACCTGTGTTGGGATTTCTGATTTCATACTGCTGATTCGGTCTCCAACCACCAACCTGGAAGGGGTCTGCCTTCCAAGGACCTCTTGGGTCATTATCTGGGTTTTCAAATCCTTCGCCGGCATCAGGAAGTCTGAACTCCTGGCGATTTTCGACAAAATAATTCATATTCTTAAAGTACACCAAATTATAGGTATGTGAAACGGAAATCAATGCAGTATTAGTAACAGATTTAGTTGAGTTCCAAATGATGTCACCAAGATAGTTTGCAGCTCCGAAGATTTCATCAGCTATCTTTTTTAGATTATGAAACTCAGCATCGCTTATACTCATAATGAGCACACCATCTTCCGAGAGCAAATCTCTAGCAATTCGCAAACGGGGGTACATCATATTAAGCCAGTCCGTATGGAATCTTCCATTATTTTCATTATTTACACGAATATCAAACAACCGTTCACCGACTTCATTTTTCACACCGCTGGAGTGTGCAAATTCTTCTTCTGTCATAGCAAAATCGTCACTATATACGAATGCATCACTTCCTGTATTATACGGCGGGTCGATGTAGATTAGTTTAATCTTGCCAAGATAGGTTTCCTGCAACAGCTTCAGCACTTCCAAGTTGTCGCCCTCAATATAGAGGTTTTCAGTGGTATCAAAGTCCACGCTTTCCTCCCGGCAGGGGCGCAGCGTCTTATTGATTGGGGCATTGGCAAGAAGAACGGACTTCTTCTTGTCCGGCCAAGTGAACTGATAGCGCTCCTCGTTGCCGTCCACCACGGTGCAGGCAATCTCCTGCATCAGCACATCCTTGTCGATTGCCCGGACGACCTCACCATTTTCGTTGATCGTTTCCGTCACGGCATTAGGGAACATCGCCGCCAGTTTTCTGAAATTCTCATCAGCCTTGTTTGCTGTCTGCATTCTCAATTTATCCATTCTCTTGATCCTCCGTATCGTCAGGTGCAAATAATTCTTTTAGTTCTACGGCTATTTCTTCGGGTGTCATTGAAGCCGTAGTCATAGCCTTGCGGTCAGCTATGATCGGGCTGTACTCAACGACCTGCTTTTTCGTCAGGTTGTGCCATATTGGAAGAATGGTTTTTCCGTTGACGGTTTCAACTTGAAAAAGTCCGTTTAGCTCCGCTTTTGTCCAGTATTTATGTTCG
>ONMG01000302.1 GCA_900318855.1 uncultured Prevotella sp. | reverse complement strand
TATTCTACTCGCTGCTTGAATCCTGCGATGTCGTGCAGTTGAACCCTCTTGACTGGCTCACCGATGTCCTTGGCAGGTTAAGAGACAGTATGGATGAAGAAGAAATTACACAACTTCTGCCATACCAATACAAAAAATCCCGGGAATAATCTCGGGATTTTTTAATCAATTACAGGACGGCCTAAATTGAATGGTTACTCCTTATCAGCTCTGTTGTTACGTATCTTGCAGAGTCTGCATGTTACGTTCCGAGGAAGCCACTACTTGGAAGACGAATGCCAAAGGCTGGATTGCCGATAGGGTAGTGTGGTTGTCGTTTCTATGGTTGAATGGCGTTGAGTTGAGATAGCGTATCATCAAGCAGTCCCGTCCAATCACGGCCATTTTCAACTAATAGAGTGTTGATGCCCAATGTGGCGGCGGCATCAATGTTCGCCTTTCCGTCGTCCAGGAATAGGGTCTCTCCAGCGCTGATGTGCTCATGTTCGAGCATAAATCGAAATGCGAGAGGGCTTGGTTTCATCACCCTCATCTCGTAGCTCTTGTAGACGGCGTCGGCATAGTCGTCGAGTGTATGGCCCAAGCTGTCGAAGTTGCCCTTCTCCGCCCAATCCATCATAAAGGGGTTGGTGTTGGAGAGGATGATGACACGGTAGCCTTGGCGTCGAAGTGCCTGCATCTTGTCCAAGTTCCGTTTTGGCACTTCCTTGCGGTAGCCTAACCAGCAGTATTTGCAGTCGTCGAATGAAAGTTGACGTCCAACTTCTGCACTGGCTTTGGCAATGAAATCGGAAGCTGTGATAGTGCCATCTTCCAGTTCTCCGAAATAACCCGACTGGGTATAACTGTTGAGGCGACTGTCCATATTCTTGAACCCCGTCTCAATGAAGCGTTGTTTAGCCTGTTGAGGATCAATGGTGATTACTACGCCCCCAAGGTCGAATGCAATGTTGCGTATCATTTCTATTCAAATAAGTTTGGTTTTCTCTTGCGTGCCTCTTCCAGCGAGAGTAGTTCTTGTTGTTCTTTGTAATGGCTGCGGAGTTTTTGGTAGCGCTCCTTGAGTTCATCTTCGCAGTGTTCTCTTCCTTTGGCATCTAATAGCTTATGGGCAGTGGGCACGTTTTGGCTTGCATCCTTCATCCATACCACGGGGCCCTGGTATACCGGGGCTATTTTTAGTGCCACATGCAACTGCGACGTGGTGGCCCCACCAATCATGATGGGAATGTGTAGCCCTGCTTTATCCATCTCCTGCGCTACGTGAACCATTTCTTCGAGTGATGGTGTGATGAGTCCACTCAGTCCCACGATGTCGGCATGCAGCTCTTGGGCCTTCTTTACTATTTGCTCGGCGGGGACCATTACTCCGAGGTCAATCACCTCATAGTTATTGCAGGCCATAACTACGCCTACAATATTCTTCCCGATATCGTGTACATCGCCTTTGACTGTGGCCAGCAACACTTTGCCGGCCTTGGCTGCTCCCTGCTTCTTGCCGGCCTCTATGTAGGGCTGAAGAAATGCCACGGCCTGCTTCATGGTACGAGCAGTTTTTACCACCTGTGGCAGAAACATCTTTCCTGCGCCAAACAGTTCTCCGACTTCCGACATCCCTTTCATCAGCGGCCCTTCTATGATGCTCACGGCATCGGGATATTGGTGGAGTGCCTCGCCAAGGTCTGTCTTCATCCATTCACCTATGCCTTTTCGCAATGCATACGCTAACCTCTCCTCAAGGGGGAGGTCACGCCACGCTTCATGATTCACCTCCTGAACGTGCTGGCTGCCCGTCTGCTTGTTAGCCTCGAGCTCTTCCTTCTTTTTCTCGGCTAAGGCTATCAAGTCGTCTGTAGCATCTGCCCGCCGATAGAGAATAACGTCTTCAATGATTTGCAATTCCTGAGGGGGGATGTCGGTATAAGTCACTTTGGATGCTGGGTTCACTATTCCAAAATCCATTCCGTGGGCAATGGCATGATAAAGGAATACGGCATGAATGGCCTCACGAATGTAGTTGTTGCCTCGGAAGGAGAAGGAAAGATTGCTCACTCCACCGCTTACGTGGGCGCCTTTTAGATGATGTCTTATCCAGTCGGTAGCCTTGATGAAGTCGAGCGCATACCTGTCGTGCTCTTCTATACCTGTTGCAATCGCAAGGATATTGGGGTCGAAGATGATGTCGAGCGGATTCATGCCCACTACCTCAGTGAGCAGTCGATAAGCCCTTTGGGCAATTTCAATCTTGCGCTCGAATGTCGTTGCCTGTCCCTTCTCATCGAAGCACATCACAACGACGGCGGCACCGAAGCGCTTAATCTCCCGTGCGTGGGAGAGGAAAACGTCTTCACCTTCTTTCAGGGAGATGGAGTTTACGATGCACTTCCCTTGACAGCATTTCAGTCCGGCTACGATGACTTCCCATGACGAACTGTCTATCATAATGGGTACCCGGGCGATATCGGGTTCCGACATCATCAGGTTAAGGAAGTGCACCATCTCCTTTTTAACGTCGAGTAGTCCGTCATCCATGTTCACATCAAGCACGAGTGCTCCGTCGCTGACTTCCTTACGTGCGATGTTCAGAGCCTCTGCATATTGTTTTTCCTTGATGAGGCGCAGGAATTTTCGGCTGCCTGCCACGTTACAGCGTTCACCCACATTGACGAACCTCACTTCGGGACTAACATTAAGCAGGTCGAGTCCGCTCAGCCACAGTGTCTGAGGCTTGGATTGGGGCTGGTGAGGCGTCTTTCCTTCAGCCATTTGAGCATATCTCCGGATAAATTCATCATTAGTGCCGCAGCATCCTCCAATAATGTTGACCAGTTGTTCGTCGATGAACTCACCAATCTGTGGCGACATGCTTTCTGCTGTCTCGTCATATTCGCCCATGGCATTGGGCAGCCCAGCATTGGGATAAGCACTGATATAGTAAGGTGCCTTGCGGGCGAGTTCCTTCAGGTAGGTTTTCATTTGTTTAGCACCGAAAGAACAATTGAGTCCTACGGAGAAGATGTCAAGGCTACTTATGCTGCCTAAGAACCCGTCAAGAGTCTGTCCACTCAGTGTGCGTCCTGCCAAATCGCTAATGGTCACACTAAGCATGATGGGTACCTTTCTACCAATTTGCATCATGATCGTTTCGGCCGCATCTACGGCCACCTTAGCATTCAGTGTGTCGAAGATGGTCTCGATGAGTAAAGCATCAACGCCACCTTCAAGTAGCGCTTTTATTTGTTCGGTATAGGCATCGAAGAGCTCATCGTAGGTCAGACTTCTTGCCGCGGGGTCGCTCACGTCTGGTGACATGGAGCATGTTTTGTTTGTGGGGCCGATACTTCCAGCCACAAAGCGGGGCTTATCGGTTGTAGAATACTTCTCGGCAGCCTTTTTAGCCAGTAGTGCCCCCTCGTAGGCTATCTTGCTACTAAGTTCTTCCAGGTGATAATCGGCCTGTGAAATGCGTTGGGAGGAGAAGGTGTTGGTTTCTATAATGTCGGCACCCGCTTTCAAATAGCGCTCATGAATATCAGTTATTACGTCTGGGCGAGTGATGTTGAGCACATCATTGTTGCCTTTCATCTGTGTTCCGTTTGTGAACTTGGCGGTTTGCTCGCGCAGAGTGTCGTTCCAGAAGTCAGTTTCTGTGAGTTGGTAGCTTTGAATCATTGTACCCATTGCTCCATCGAGAATGAGTATTTTCTGTTTTACAGCCTCGGCAAGTGTTGTAGAGGCTGTATGAGTCGGTTTGCTTGTTGTCAATGGGAATTGCGTTTGGTGAGGATGAATCAGAAATGCTTTCTTGCTCTGTCCATTTCTCTGTTGTCTTCTTTCTGCTTCAGCGTTTGGCGCTTGTCGTATTCCTTCTTGCCTTTGGCCAGGGCGATGTCGACCTTGGCCCTTCCATGTTCGTCAATGAATACCAGGATGGGGATGATGGTGAGTCCGGGCGTCTTTGTCTCGGTCTCCAGTCGCTTGATTTCCCTTCTGTTGAGCAGCAGCTTTCTGTCACGGCGTTCTGCATGATTGGCGAAGGAGCCATAGAAATAGGGACTGATGTTCATTCCCTTCAGCCATATTTCTCCGTTATAAATGCTGCAGTAGGCGTCCACCAACGAAGCTTTCCCCGCCCGTATTGACTTTATTTCCGTCCCTGTGAGCACAATGCCCGCAGTGTAGGTGTCGAGAAAGAAGTATTCGAACGAAGCCTTCTTGTTCTTTATCTGTATGGGGCTTCCCTTACGTATTTTCTCTTGTTCTTTGTTCATGTCTCTTCTCTAGTCGTTAACAATCGTTGCGAACTGGCTGATATGCTCATCCACATAATGTGCAACGGCATCAGTCCATTCCTCTTCGAATTCAATAAACTCGTCATCCAGTTCATCAAATTCGGGATATTGCTCGAACATGGCCATGAAATCTTCGTCGGAGCGTTCCCTCTCGATTTCTTCATGATACTTGTCGTAGAGTTTTCTGCCTTTTTTGATAAGATGATAAAGTTCCGGGAGTCCCCATTCGCGCATAGCTACACCGAATGGGTTGCGGAAGATGAAGGCACCGTAACCGTTGTAGATGAGCTGTAGGAATCCGCCGTCCATCACTTCCTCGTGAAGATAACTCCAAGCCAGCAGCGTGATTTGGTCAGCATTCAGTTCTGCCATGTTGTCGGCTGTGAGCTGATCACCGATAGCATGACTGATGCTATCGGTGAACACCTTGAGAAAAGCATCCATACCTTCGGTTGCAGCCTGGCTGAGTGTAGCGTCTTTGATTTTAACTTCTATCATGATTCTATGGTTTGCGGTTTTGATGTTCATTCACTCATGTAGCTGTCCTTGAATCCCAGGAAGTAGAGCACACCGTCGAGTCCCATCGTGTTGATGCTCTGCTGGGCGTTGGCCACCACGCGTGGTTTAGCATGGAATGCTATCCCCAGTCCGGCCTCGCTAATCATGGGCAAGTCGTTGGCTCCGTCGCCGACAGCAATAGTCTGGGCCAGGTTCACCTTTTCCACTTGAGCAATGAGCTTCAGCAGCTCAGCCTTGCGCCGTCCATCTACAATCTCTCCGGTACAGCGTCCCGTCAGTTTCCCGTTGTCGTCGATTGCCAGTTCGTTGGCATACACGTAGTCGATGCCGAACATGCGCTGGAGATACTCTCCGAAATAGGTAAATCCACCACTGAGGATGGCAATCTTGTAGCCGCATCGCTTCAGTACACTCATCAGACGGGGGACACCCTCAGTGATGGGCATATGTTCGGCAATGTCCTTCATCACGCATTTGTCGAGTCCTTTCAGCAGTGCGACCCTTTCTTTGAGGCTTTCGCGGAAATCAATCTCTCCCCTCATGGCTCGAGCTGTTATCTCCTTCACTTTCTCACCTACTCCTGCCCTTTGTGCCAGTTCGTCGATGCATTCTGTCTGAATGAGCGTAGAGTCCATGTCGAAGCAGATAAGGCGTCGCATTCTCCGGTACATATCGTCATTCTGGAACGAGAAGTCCATGTCTTCTTCTGCCGACAGCGTCATCAGTTTGCGCTTCATGTCGTCTGGATTCCTCGGTGTGCCTCGTAGTGAAAATTCGATACATGCTCTTACATTAGAGGCCTTGTGCTGAATACTTGGCCTGCCGGTGAGCCGGATAATAGAGTCGATATTTAGCCCCTGCTCCGCGATGGCCGTTGTTGCAGCGGCAATTTGTCTGGCCGAAAGTGAGCGTCCGATGATGGTGAGGATGTATCGGTTCTTGCCTTGAAGGGCGACCCATGCCTCATATTCATCATCGCTTACCGGTGAGAATCCTATCTGCACTTGCAGCTCGGTGGCTTTGAAGAGCAGTTCCTTCATCACCTGTCCCGAGAAGTTGCTGTCAATACGCATGAGTATGCCTAAGGACAGGTTGGCGTGGATGTCGGCCTGACCGATATCGAGAACCTGCGCATTGTACTTGGCAAGGATGCCCATTACCGAGGCTGTAAGTCCGGGATGGTCCTTACCGGTAATGCTGATTAATATCTGTTCTTTATTATCTGTATTCATTCTGATTGTGATGTGGCGTGGCCGCTATTTAAGGGGCCTTATTCTAATGTTTCTGAACTGCAGCGGTCCACCCTCACTTTGCAATGCTATATAGCCCTGTCTGAGAGTCGTATTTGTTTCGTTCACTTTTATGCCGTTTATCATTACCGTCACATGGGTACCCCGGCAGATTATCTCAGCTTTGTTCCATTGACCTGCCGGCTTTTCCGGGTCTTGTCTAATACTTCTCGGCTTCTTGGGGAATTTGGCATTAGCATCCGAACCTTCTATAGATGCACCGCCCAGGCCAATGAAGTCGCCCGCATGACCAGCCTGAAGCTGGCATTCGACACCTGTTGGCCAAAGCTTGTCGCCTGGTTGTAATCTTTGGAAGATACCGCTGTTGCTGCCTTTGCCGTCCGTCCATCGCCACTCCACAGTAAGGCGATAGTCGGCATACTGCTTGTTGGTACGTATGTAGCCGAAAGGTTTTCCACTCACCTCTATGACATCGTTCTTAGCCTTGAATACGTCCGAGGGCGTGGCAGATGATGTGGGGTCAGTGAAGATTGTCCAACCTTGCAGGTTGTTGTTATTGTAGATTGTTTCCCCGGACGAGCCACATGCCGTTAACATTAGTGTAAGGCCAACAGCAGAACTCATACTGAGAAGCTTGCGGAAAGTGTGCATCTTCAGTCTCCTTTCTTTAAATATGTAGTGCAAAGTTACGCATTTCAGAGCACAATTGCAAATTTCTCAAGACTTACCTATTCATAGACGTCATCGATGCCCATAGCACCGCTGTCGTCGTTCTCACGCAGGCAGGGATTGTAGTCGCTTGGCAGTCCGAAGGTGGCAGTGGGTGAGTAGCCTAACGAAGTGTCGCGGTACACCTTCTTCATGAAGTAGGCCCAGATCGGCAGTGCCATTGTGGCTCCCTGCCCCATCTGCATAGAGTCGAAGTGGATGTCGCGGTCTTCGCCTCCAACCCAGCAACCACTGACGAGCTGCGGTGTGAATCCCATGAACCATGCATCAGCATTGCGGTTGGTAGTACCCGTCTTACCGCCTATTTCGCCTTCCATATTGAATTTATAGCGCAGCCGTCCGGCAGTTCCTTCATTCACAACTCCCATGAGTTCTACCAGCATCTTGTTAGCGCTTCCGGCACTGATTACTTCATTCATGCGGGGTTGGAACTGTGCGATGACGTTACCCTCATTGTCCTCTATGCGGGTCACGAACAATGGAGCCGTGCGGATGCCATGATTGGCAAAGGTGGTGTAGGCACTGACCATCTCGGCCACCGATACTTCGCAGGGGCCCAGACAGAGCGACATTGAAGGATAGATGTCGGGGTTGTTGATACCGAAGTCGTGGAGTAGCGATACGAACTGCTGTGGGTTGAGCTTACTCATGAGATAGGCCGATATCCAGTTGTTCGATTGTGCCAGTCCCCACTTCAGTGTCACCATCTGTCCGTAGCGGCGGCGGTTGGCGTTGCGTGGAGTCCAGGGCTTGCCAGCCACCATGTAGGTGCGTTGCACGTTGGGAGCCTTGTCGCAGGGCGAGAAGCCGTTTTCCATGGCCAGTGCGTAGAGGAAGGGCTTTATGGTGGAGCCCACCTGGCGGCGGCCGCCGGTCACCATGTCGTACATGAAGTGAGTGTAGTCAAGACCTCCCACATAGGCTTTCACATAGCCCGTTTTGGGATCCATGCTCATGAAGCCTGCACGCAGGAACGACTTGTAGTAACGGATGGAGTCGAGTGGGGTCATCATCGTGTCGATGTCGCCATGATAGGTGAAGATGGTCATATCGACAGGTTTGCGGAACGACTCAAAGATTTCAGCATCGGTAGCGCCGTTGGCCTTCATTGACCGGTAGCGGTCGCTGTTGCGCATGGCCTGTTGCAGGATGCCCTTAATCTGCTCGGCCGTTAGGGCTTCCGTGAAGGGTGCGTTGCGCTTATGCTGGTTCTCCTTGTCGAAAGCCGGTTGCAGGTATTTGGCCACATGGCCGTAGACAGCCTCCTCGGCATAGCGCTGCATACGCGAGTCTATGGTGGTGTAGACGCGCAGTCCGTCGGTGTAGACATTGTAAGGCTTGCCGTCCTTCCTGAAGTTCTTGTTGCACCAGCCGTAGAGGGGATCGGTTGCCCAGGCAATGGAGTCGAGCACATATTGTCGTTTGTTCCACGACGGATAGGACGAGCGTTCGGGGCGTACTGCCATGAGATACTGTCGGAGGAATTCGCGGAAGTAGGTAGCCGTGCCGTCCTTGTGGTCGGTGCGGTGGAAGTTCAGCGTCAGCGGCTCATCGCTGTACTGATGGTATTCGGCTGTTGACAGATAGCCAGCTTTGTGCATCTGTGCCAGTACCACGTTGCGGCGCGCACGGCTGCGCTCGGGGTAGCGCACAGGGTTGAAGAGCGATGGGTTCTTACACATGCCGATCAGTGTTGCCGACTCGGTGACAGTGAGGTCTTTGTGCGATTTGCCGAAATAGGTCTCGGCTGCTGTCTTGATGCCGACGGCGTTATGCAGGAAGTCGAAGTAGTTCAGATAGAGGTCGATGATTTCCTCTTTGGTGTAGCAACGTTCCAGCTTGATGGCTATCACCCATTCAATGGGTTTCTGGAGCAGGCGTTGCGAAGTGCTGTGTGTGGCTTCCGAATAGAGCTGCTTGGCCAGCTGCTGAGTGATGGTGGAGCCACCGCCGGCGCTGGTCTGCCCCAGGATGCCGCGCTTGATAATGGCGCGTCCCAATGCGATAAAGTCGATGCCCGAATGGTCGTAGAACCGCTCGTCTTCAGTGGCCACCAGGGCATGCACCAGATGTGGCGACAGACTGTTGTAGTCCACGCAGATGCGGTTCTCGCGGTTGAAGTTCCAGGTGCCCAGCACCTTTCCGTCGGAGGAGTATACCTGAGTGGCAAACCTGCTGATGGGGTTCTGCAAGTCCTCCACGGGGGGCATATAGCCAATCCATCCGTTCCATATAGCGGTGAAGGCGAGCGCCCCCACAACCACCACTACGATAAGGAAAGTCCATAGGAAATGGATAAAAGCCTTTCTCATATAGCCTGCTTGGTCAATTATTTCGTGCAAAAATACAATAAACTTTTGAAATACGGACGTATTACGAAAAAAAGTCACTAACTTAGCACCTGAAATCAATACACATCAAACTTCTTGCTCTATGTCAAGACACAATTTCGTTACCATCGCTGACCTCTCGAAGGACGACCTCATGTACCTTATCAGCATGGCAGAAGAGTTTGAGAAGCATCCCAACAGGGAACTTCTTAAGGGCAGAGTGGTGGCCACCCTTTTCTTTGAACCTTCCACCAGAACACAACTCAGTTTCCAGACAGCAGCCAACCGGCTGGGCGCACGTGTCATCGGCTTTTCCGATGCCAAGACCTCGAGCACCACGAAGGGCGAGACGCTGAAGGACACCATTCTCATGGTAAGTAATTATGCCGACATCATTGTGATGCGGCACTTCATTGAGGGAGCGGCTCAGTATGCTTCCGAGGTGGCTCCGGTTCCCATCGTCAATGCCGGTGACGGAGCTCACATGCATCCTTCCCAGTGCCTGCTTGACCTTTATTCCATCTACAAGACGCAGGGTCGTCTCGACAATCTCAATATCTATCTTGTGGGCGACCTTAAGTACGGCCGCACGGTGCACTCGCTAATCATGGCCATGCGCCACTTCAATCCCACTTTCCATTTTGTGGCACCCCGCGAGCTTGCCATGCCCGAGGAATACAAGCTCTATTGTCGTGAGCACGGTATCCGTTATCAGGAGCACACCGCCTTCAATGAGAAGGTGATTGCCGATGCCGACATCCTCTATATGACACGTGTGCAGAAGGAGCGCTTCAGCGATTTAATGGAATACGAGCGCGTGAAGAACATCTACATTCTGCGCAATTCCATGCTGGCCTCGGCCAAGCCCAATATGAAGATTCTGCATCCGTTGCCCCGTGTCAACGAGATTGCCTACGATGTGGATGCCAATCCCCATGCCTACTACATTCAGCAGGCCAAGAACGGCCTCTTTGCCCGAGAGGCCATCTATTGCCACTGCTTAGGCATCGGCCTCGACGAGATTAAGGCCGACACTACCATCCTGGATGTCGACTGAGAGTTCATTCGAATCTACACCTTAATTATATATACAGCACATATGGCAAACAAGGAATTACTGGTCTCCGCCATCGAGAACGGAACCGTCATCGACCATATACCCACCGACAGAGTGTTCCAGGTGGTGAATCTGCTTGGTCTGCAGAATGAGAAGAACACCGTCACCATCGGCTTCAACCTGCCCAGCAAGAAGGTGGGCAAGAAGGGCATCATCAAGATATCCAACAAGTTCTTCAGTCAGGACGAAATCAATCGGCTCAGTGTAGTGGCACCGAAGATTGTGCTCAACATTATCCGCGACTACGAGGTGGTGGAGAAGAAGACCGTGGAGACGCCCGATGAGCTTCGTGGTATCGTGAAGTGCAACAACCCCAAGTGCATCACCAACAACGAGCCCATGGAAACGGTCTTCACGGTGGTCGACAAGGAGCATGGCATCATCAAGTGCCACTACTGCGACAAGGAGCAGGAGATATCCAAAGTAGAATTAGTATAACCCCATCAGACGAACCATTTAAACTTATTCATTATGGAAAGAGATACTGAAATATTCAACCTCATCGAGGCCGAGCACCAGCGCCAGCTCAAGGGCATGGAGCTCATCGCGTCAGAAAACTTCGTCAGCGACGAGGTGATGCAGGCCATGGGAAGTTACCTCACCAATAAGTATGCCGAAGGACTGCCGGGCAAGCGCTACTACGGCGGCTGCCAGATTGTCGACCAGGTGGAGACACTCGCCATTGAGCGCGTGAAGAAGCTTTTCGACGCCGAGTACGCCAATGTGCAGCCTCACTCGGGGGCTCAGGCCAACCAGGCCGTGCTGCTGGCTGTGCTCAAGCCGGGCGACACCTTCATGGGGCTCGACCTCGACCAGGGCGGGCACCTCTCCCATGGAAGCAGTGTCAACACCTCGGGCATCCTCTACCACCACATCGGCTACACGCTCAACAAGGAGACGGGCCGTGTGGACTATGACGAGATGGAGCGCCTGGCTCTGGAATACAAGCCGAAACTCATCATCGGCGGCGGCTCAGCCTACAGCCGTGAGTGGGACTATGAGCGCATGCGCAAGATTGCCGATGAAGTAGGCGCCCTGCTCATGGTCGACATGGCTCATCCTGCCGGTCTCATTGCCGCAGGTTTGCTCAAGAATCCGGTGAAATATGCTCACATCGTCACTACCACCACTCACAAGACATTGCGCGGTCCGCGTGGCGGTGTTATTCTCATGGGTAAGGACTTTGACAATCCTTGGGGGCTCATAACCAAGAAGGGCGTAGTGAAGAAGATGAGTCAGCTGCTCAATTCGGCCGTCTTCCCCGGCAATCAGGGTGGGCCGCTGGAGCATGTCATCGCAGCCAAGGCTGTCGGCTTCAATGAGAATCTCCAACCTTCGTGGGTTGACTATGCCAGACAAGTGAAAAAGAATGCCGCCGTGCTGGCCCAGGCGCTCATCGACCATGGCTTCAGTATCGTGAGCGGCGGTACCGACAACCACTCTATGTTGCTCGACTTGCGGCAGAAGTATCCCGACCTCACAGGTAAGGTGGCCGAGAACGCCCTTGTCGCCGCCGACATCACGGTGAACAAGAACAAGGTGCCCTATGACGAGCGCAGTGCCTTCCAGACCAGTGGCATCCGTTTGGGTACGGCTGCCATGACTACTCGTGGTGCCAAGGAGGACATGATGCAGCTCATTGCCGACCTCATCGACGAGGTGCTCCACGACCCCGAGAACGACCAGGTGATAGCCCGTGTCCGCGAGAAGGTGAACGCCACGATGAAGAACTATCCGCTCTTCGCTTACTAACAGATTAAATCATGATACTCCAGTACATTATTGTAGGAGTGATTCTGGTAGCGTGCCTCGCTCTCGGGGCGCGCTACTTCTATCGTGAAGTCCGAGAGAATTTGCGCTACCGTCGCCAAGGCTGCGCAGGCTGTCCTTTTTATGAGAAATGCCAGCGCGACAAGAAACAGACGGAGCACTGAGTGAACGATTCGACGGTAACAAATTAAATATTCAATACATGTGCGACAAGAAATTGTTCAATGCCCCCCTCATTGTTTTGGGGCTGGCTTTGCTGCTGACCTCGTGCGGTGGCAGCGACACTTACTCGCTTTCTGACATGACGGGTGCTGACGCGACCTCACAACAACTGCTTGACGGCGCCATACTCGAATTCCCTGAAGAAGGAGGCGCCAAAACCTTACACTTCACCGATGCCCAAATCGATTCCTTCTCCCTCAGTCCCAATAACGGGCAGGGTTGGCTTACTTCGGTCAACCTGGAAAAGGTGGAAGGCAATGTGAGTCTGCTGTTGGAGGCCCCGGCCAACCACGACTGGGACACGCGTAAGGGCACGCTCTGCTTTATTAGGGGTAAGGAGCGTCGGCTCATCAGCATCAGCCAGAAAGCTTTTCCCCGGACAGAGGTGAGCACCCAGGTAATCAAGCTGGAATCTGCCGAAAACACTTTCAGTTTCAGTGTGAAGACAAATGTACCCGTAAAGATTGTCACCGAGGAGCCCGACAGTGCCAAGTGGCTGACCTATGACATCGCGGAGCAGGAACACAGCGATGGCAAAGCCTGGACGCTCAGTGTGAAGGGGCATGTGGCGGAGAATGGACTCAGTGGCCGGACTGCCACACTGAAGGTGACGGCCGACGGTGCTGAACCCCAGAATGTCATTGTCTGGCAGCAGGGCACGGTGGGGTCACTGAACGTGGTGCTCCACAATCTGCAGGCGGGAACGCTGGCTCAATTCCTGCAGGGCAATGCGAAGATTGCACCTTTCTACAAGAGCCTCAAGGTGTCGGGAAAGCTCAATGGCGACGACATCTATGAGCTGCGCAAGCTCCTCACCCGTTACACCTCGCTCAAGCAGCTCGACCTCGAAGAGGCACGCATCGTTAGCGGCGGCCGTGACTATGCCGACTATGGCCAGGGCTATCGGACGCAGGACGATGTCATAGGCGACTATATGTTCTACTCCTGCCAGAGTCTGGAGCGCATCACGCTGCCCCGTCACACTGAGGCTATTGGCCGCTATGCCTTCTCGAAGTGTGCCAGCATGCCGTGGATTGAGATTCCGCCCTCGGTGAAGCGCATCGGCAGTCATGCTTTCCACGACTGTGCCAAGTTGGAGGATATCGACCTTACGGCCGAAGGCTCCCAGCTCTCGTCGCTCGGCGACTGTGTTTTTGCCACGGGCACCGTGCTCGATGAGCTCTATCTGCCCGCCTCGCTGACTGACATTGACAAGCTGGCGCTGTCGCCTTGTCGTGTGCGCTATTTGCATGTGGAGCTGACGACACCGCCCGACGTGGTGATAACCAAGTACTTCAGTCAGGCAAAGCTCTATGTGCCTAAGGGCTGCAAGGCGAGGTATGCAGCCGACAAAAACTGGGGGAAGTTCTCCGATATAGTGGAAGAATGACGCTAAGTCGGCATCCTCACCACTATCCCGGCCTCCTGACCGCAGCAGGCGGATGATCCCGATAATGTGAGGCGGCTTTCCCGAACATTATTATAGCCACTCTCGTCACTGACCTTTCACGGACATCATTCCGTGAGTCGCCGGTGGTGGGAGTGGCTATTTTTAGTGTGTCAGTTTAAGGTTTACGGCACACCCTTCTTCAAAGTCTCCTTGACAACAGTGTGCCTGGAATCAGGGCCGTAGCTTGATGGTCACCACAGCCGGGAAGCTGTAGCTGGCGTCCTCGCGTTGGCGCAATGTCTTAAACAGGTTGTAGGCCGTGCGCGGCGCCTTACCCTGCCAGAGTGTCCGGCCCTTGTAGACAATTTTCACCGGCTTGTTGAGGTCGACGATGCTGTCGTTGAGGCCCAACTGCAGCGAGCTGTAATCACAGCGGTCGATGATGATGCTGTTGCCCTCCACGTGCAACCTTACTTGCTTATAGCGCTCCAGTTCTTTCAGCGGAGCTGTTATCCAGTAGAACGATGGGCGGAGCACCTCTTCCTGTTGCCATACAATCTTGTGCGGATAAGGGTTGCGTGTGAACTTCTCCATCCAAGAGATGGCAGCAGTGTCGGCGCGGTTCATCCAGTGGCCGCAGCCCTCCACGATGTGTCCCTCGTGCCGGTAGCCCTCAGGGTCGAGGCGCTGCAGGGAGTCCATCTGCTCAATGCGTTGCCGGGCCAGCAGGTTGCGGTTGTAGGCCGCGTCATTGGCGCCGCACCATATCATGAATGGTGTGTTGCGCAGGTTCACCAGTGAGACGTCGCCTGGATGACCGGCCATCATCGAAGCTGCTGCCCACGTGTCGGCCATACGCGGTGCCATGCGCCACACACCGTCGCCACCGGCCGAATAACCCAGGATGTACACTTTGTTGGGATTGACATCGAGCCAGCTCACGGCCATGAGAATGATGTCGTGATAGAACTGGCCGAGATCGGGTTGGCACCACATATTCCATGCGTCCACCGGGGCATGCGGACAGAGATAGACGCCTTCGCTGGGCGTATAGAGCCGCCATTGGTTGGTCCACTGCTGGATGTTGAGCTCATGCAGCGTACCACCGCCACCGTGCAATGAGATGTAGAGTGAGCGCCCATCCTTAGGCTTCTGCCCGAAGATGTTCCAGTGGAGTTCCATGGTGCGTCGCCCTATCTTGATGAGGTGCTTGTCGTAGATGTATTTTGTACGGGCGGTGATGTCGGCCTTGAAGTCGTTGGCGATGAGCTTCTGCATCTGCTCGCTCTCCTGGGCGCTGAGCCGACGTTGCGACACCTTGGTGCTGGCTACGCTGATGGCAGCGGTCAGGGCCTTCCAGTGCTCGGCGGTCATACGGTCCGCACTGAAGAGTGCTATGCCATCGGCCCCGCTCTGCACCGACAGGGCTATGGCCGTGGCGAGGTTGGCAGCCGAGAGCCCGGCGTCTTCAGCCTTGCCCGTTCGTATTCGCCGTGCTTCATCGGGACAGATGTAGAGTCCGCTCACCACCTTCATGTCGCTACCCTTGAGGCTGTTGGTCTCCTGGTCGACGATGAAGCGCAGCCAGGCTGTTTCTCGGCTGTAGAGGTTGTTGAAGTTCATAGGGAACACGGCGTCGAGGTTCCATTTCTGCCATTCCTGCCGGGCTCTGTGGCGTGCGTAGCTCTGCGGTCCGGGCAGTACGGCGGCACTGATTTTCTTACCGGCACCATGCACGGCCGCAGCGATGTCGTTTACCAGAGAGGTGAGGGCGTCGCAGCGGAATTGGCGCCAGGCCTTCACCTTCGAGGGGTCGGTCACCTGACGGATGTCCATACCGGTCTGGTCCTGGAAAATGCGTACGCAGTCGTCGCAGTAGCAGTAGTCGGCCGGGGCATATTCGCCGGTGGCAATGAGTCCGTATTCCTTCCTCAATCCTTCAGCGGGTATGACTTCGGTGTACTGAGCATCGGCAAGCATCACATAGTCGACGTCGTGGAGTTGGGCCACCTTGCTGAAGTAGGCCGTGAGATAGCGGTGCACCTCGGGATTGAGCGGGTCGAGCAGGGTGTTGCCGGCTGCGTAGGCAGGATGGGAGAGTGCCGGCTGTCCAAGGCGGTTGACGGCATACCATTTCGGGTTGAGTCCTTTGCGTCGGAGTGTGGGCACGAGAGCCTGGTATTCCAGTTGCTCTGCGTGGGCAGCCTGCGCAGCCTGTGCGATGCGGCTAAGGTCGTTGCCCGCATTGAGGCAGACGCCCCTGACACCTTGCCGATGATATTGGTGCAATTCAGCTTTGAGTGTCTCAAGGCTTGTACCTTCCTTCCAGTCGCACGTCACGTAAACGGGAATCTGTGCCTGAGCCAGCGTGCTAAGCCCCAGGAAAAGAAGGAGTAGGATGAGCTCCTTGTGAAGAATGTCGGTCGTTTGTTTCATGTTGCAAAGTTACGAAATGCCCTTGAGATGGTGAAGCAAAAGAGCGGGAAATCGAGGGCAATGCCATGAAGCCGTCGTTTCCATGTATTCTCTCCCCTTGGGTTGCTCCCAAGCCTCCTTCCTTTTTCTTCCTCCTTAGGGCGGCAGTGTGGATTATTATTGCTACCTTTGTGCCATAAACAATACTTTTGCATATGACACACCGACTTATCCTGACTGTGCTGGCAGCTGCAATGACGCTTCTGGCTCCTGCGCAGCAGAAGGCTCCTTTCTGGTTGGGGGCCGACATCAGTGGCACCACAGAGATGGAATCTCAGGGGGTGAGGCTCACCAACAGCAAGGGCGACATCCGCGAGAATACAGCGCTCATGAAGGAGCTCGGACTCAATGCCGTGCGTCTCAGGGTGTGGGTGAACCCGCGCAATGGATGGTCGGGGGCACAGGATGTGCTCGAGATGGCCAAGCGTGCCCGCTATTATGGGTTGGCTGTTATGATTGACTTTCACTACAGCGACTGGTGGGCTGACCCGGGTAAGCAGACCATCCCGGCACAATGGCAGTACCTGAAGTATGACGAGTTGAAATATCAGCTCGGACTCCATACCGAGGATGTGCTGCGACTGCTCAAGGACAACGGCATCGACGTGAAGTGGGTGCAGGTGGGCAATGAGACCACCCACGGTTTCCTTTGGCCCATGGGAAGAGCCGAGGACCACATGGAGCAATATGCGGAACTCACGCAGACGGGTTATGAGGCCGTGAAGAGGGTCTACCCTGAGGCGCAGGTGATTGTCCATCTCGACGGGGGCTGCGACCCGAAGCGCTATGACTTCATCTTCGACGGACTCCGCAAATACGGAGTTCATTGGGACATGATCGGACTGAGTGTCTATCCCTTCTGGGATGTTCAGGCGCATCTTGAACCCGACTGGCAGGGCACGGTGCGCGACTTTGCAGCCAACATCAGGCATCTCTATCAGAAGTACGGTTCGGAGTGCATGGTGGTGGAGACGGGTGCTGAGGCCGCAAAACCCGATGAGGGCAAGCGCATCATGGCAGCAGTCATCAAGGCCGCGCGCGAGGATTGCGGAGGTCATTGCCATGGGGTCTTCTATTGGGCACCCGAGCTGGAGGGGAGCTATCCGCTTGGAGCCTTTGCTCATCACCGTCCCACAGCCATCATGGATGCCTTCACGGAGGCTGCCCAGCTACAAAAGAACGATTGAACAGGTATAATCATAAACAACAAGAACAAGAATGAAGAAACTAATGCTTATCTTTGGGGCTGCCCTGCTGATGGCAGCCTGTGGAGGCAAGAAGGCACCTCAAAGTGGTGACTCCGACTCCACCCGTGTGGCTCAGGCCGACTCGGCCGTGGCCGATACTTCCTATTGTGGCACCTATCGTGGCACCCTTCCTGCTGCCGACGGTCCGGGCATCAAGACCGTGCTCACTATCTGCTCCGACAGCACTTATTCGCTGGAAAGCGACTACATCGGTCAGAAGGATGGAAAGTTTGTCACCAGTGGCGTCTATCACATGAAGGCCGGAAAGGTTATCGAACTCGTAACTCCTTCGTCGGGCGAAACCACTTATTATAAGGTGAAAGATGCCCAGTCGGTGGTGCTGACCGACTCGTTGGGTAATGAGCCCGAAGGCGAGATGGCCAAGCTCTATGTGCTGAAGAAATAGGACATCGGCATTGCCTTGCATATCAGGCGAGGAATGCCATGAATCGCGCTTCCTGCAACTGCCTTGTCACGGATGGGGTGGTGGACAGGAAGCGCTATTCTTTTCTGACTTCGTCAATGCGTCACCCTTAATTGACACAATTGCTGCTTTTTTAGGTAAGTAATCTTACAAGCTGACCTATCGACCACTTCATTTTATGCCCAAAGGGCAATTCCTGGCGTCGCGGACTGTGTCCGGCCATTGCCCGCCCCTTCGGGTAGAGAGCTGCTCACCGGTTTCTGAAAGAGCCCTTGGGGTGATGACGTAATGCAGGGAGAATGATGGGGCAAAGCTTTGGTTCTTGTGGGGTCGAGATGGTGACCTTGGAGGGGAAAAAGCTTGGTTGTCTATATGGTAATCCTATAGTTACTATGTTTGCAAACGCTAACGCAAAGTAAGACCATTGGATATTCGCTCTCGGGGGCTGCGAGCCCC
>ONMG01000304.1 GCA_900318855.1 uncultured Prevotella sp. | reverse complement strand
GGGACAGTGCCCGATATCTTCCACCTCAGCGCCAGCACGCCGGTGAGGATAAGGAAGCTGGCAACCTGCACATCCAGAGCCACCTGCGCCCATCGGCAGCCGACCTCGCTACGGAGCTTGTTCTGAGCCAGCACAAAGAGCAGCAGAGTGAGAAGTCCCATGGTGAGGTTGACCATGAAGAGCATAGTGGTGAAGGGAAGCGCATTATATATCCGTTCGGCCCTTACCTGCACTTCCGTGGGCACCGAGGCTCCTCCATGACGGCGCTGATAGACGGACAGCTTGCCGAGTGCGGCCTCGACAGTGGCATAGTCGCCCCGGCGGGCCTGCTCAAGCAGATAGGGAAAGAGCGAGCGCATAAATCCGACATCAGCTGACGACAGCGACGCAGGATAACGGTCGAAGGGCGAATACCAGGTGGTGACACCCTGCTGCGTCTGCGGAAAACAAGTGAAGTTCTGCAGCGTGCGCAGACTCATGATGATTTGCAGCTTGGAGTCGATGTCAGCACAGGCTTTGTGGAGGGCATCACGCTGACCCTGAGCGTAGTCGTAAGCGTAGGGGCCGAGCAGATAGTCACCATGGCTGAAGAAGCTGCCCACGCTGGCATACTCCGGCAGTCCAAACTCGCTGCGCACAGCCTTGCTCTTCACATGAACAAAGGGCTCACGGTCCCACTCGTCGGGAAAGAAGGTCCAACTCAGCAGCACCCGGCTGGGAGAGAGGCCTTTATAGCTCCGGTGGCCATATACCTTCTGGAGGAAATCGAGGGCATAGGTATCCATGGGGCAGATGCGATTGTCATAGTTGAGGAAGAGGCGGCCGAAGGCATCGGCGGTCGACTGGGGAACAGCAGGCTGAGCTTGGGTGGCAAGGGGCAAGAAGAAGAATAAGCCAAAAGCCACCAGTCGTCTGGCATTGAGCTGACGCAAGCGCTGGCGGAACGTGCCCCGAGGGTCGAGCAGTATCCAGAGCAGACTGACGAGGAGCAGCCCATAACCCGTGTAAGTCAGGGGGATTCCCAACGGGTCGGAATTGATGCTCAGCGTCGACGAGCTGCCTCCCTGGCCATAGCCGGACTGATAGAAGCGCACTCCCCGATAGGTGAACACATGGTTCATCGACACCTGCCCCCTCACCTCCTGACTTCCATCGCGAATGGTGAAGCGTGATACATAATCGGCGGCAGCCGTCGTGCCTGGATGCTCAACGATACTGAAACCATCGAGCGTGACGCTGAAGGGCAGCCGACGGCTCTCATACTGTGTGGCTGAGGTCTGAACGACATAGCTTTCTGCAGGTTTACCGGGCTGCAAGAGCAGAGAGCCACGGTAGGAAGTGAGATGGGTGACCAGGGCTCCGGCCAGTATGACCAGCCATGAGAAGTGGAGCACCAGCAGGCTCCACCGCCGCATCCTGCTGCCCACGATATAGAGTGAGCCAACCAAGGCGAGCAGACCCCACAGCAGACAGAACCACCAGGAGCCATAGATGTGCAGGGCCGTATAGAAGGTGCCCATCCGGCTTTCTACAAGCGTCGCTGCAGCCATGACCAGGATGAGGACGGAGATGTCGACAAGAAGGAATATCTTCAAAAAGCGCATAGAGGAAATAACGAAAAACCATGCCTGGGAAGCGCAAAGTCTCACGACTTCGCATCAACCTACGGCATGGCTGGATTAGATATTTATATTGCTCTAAGGAATTTCACCACACAGTCGCGGTCGGCTTTGCTCAGCTTATAGAATTTGTAAGCGGCACTGTAGGCCTGACTCTGCTTGCTGTAGCCGTGCCACATGATGGCTTCCACCTCATTACGTGCACGGCAGTCATGCAGACGGTCCTCGGCTCCGGTGTTCTCGAGCGAAAGTCCGCGTCCCCACAGAGGCGTGGTGCGGCACCAGCTGCCATGGACATCGTTCTTCATGCAGAGCTTGTGCTGTATGAAGTCGGAATAGGGCCAAATGGTCTGATGCGGATACTTGGGCAGGGGCTTCAGACCAATGTTGTTCGGACTCCAATAGTTGTCGTCGCCGGTTGTCCACTGTGGACGGTGGCAGTGAGCGCAGCCCATCTCGACAAAGAGCTGCTTGCCACGCTGCACATCGGGGTCGTTTAGGTTGCGGGCGCGCGGAATGGAGAGACCGCGGTGCCACACCATGAAGTTGTAGAACTGGTCGTTGCTCATCTCGGCCTGGAACTTATGCCAGGGGTTGTCGAACTGGTTGGTGCCCGGGCGCAACAGATTGTAGACCATCGCTCTGACGCTGTCGCGCGAGCCGTCGCCGTAGTAAGGCGAGGTGGGGTCGGCCATAATCTGCTTCAGCACGCTCTCATTCTCCGACATCGCCTTGGCCCAGGCGTTGGTGGTGTAGAGGTTAGCACGGTCAGGACGGGTGACATTCGTGATGTTCCACACGGCATTGGCACCTGGTCCGTCCTGCAACGAGGCGCGGGTGAGGGCGTAGGTGTAGCGCTTGAGCGCCTTGGTCACCTTGTTGCCTTTGGAGTCGGTACCGGGCACTTTAAACGTGTACCAGGCTCCGGCTGCCATGTCGTTGGCCCCCTTGTCCCAAAAGTTCGGGTTCAGCTCCACGCCGAACGATGCTTCCTTCCGATACTGTGCGATGATGGAGTCCTGCGGAATGGCATCGATGAGCCCCGTGCCAATGACGCCGATGGTCGACTCCAGGCGCACGGCATAGTTGGTGGGCTTAGGGTCGGTGTTGAAGGCACTTTGCGGAATGGTCACTTCGGGATAGATGAGGTCGTAGGTCTCGCCGTCGGGGAACTTCATGGGCAGTCCCGACTCCATGGCGGTGACGTGTTTCCAGTCTATCTTGATTTGACTGCCGTCGACAGGGGGAAGGAAGGGCGAGCTGGCGAGGGTCTGCGGCATGCCAGTCACCTCAGAGATGTAGGCACCGTCGTTGCTGCCCTCGGAATTTGGATGGTAGATAGCCAAGAGATAACCGTTGCCATAAGTCGAGGGATAGGAGTTCTGCCGCTTGCCGTGGCCGTAGCCCGGGTGGCAGTCGATGCACGACGAGCGCAGATAGGCCGGTCCGAGTCCTTTGAAGGGAGCCGTGTTGTCGGTGAAGTTGCGCTCAAAGACAGCTTCGCCGAGCTTGAAAGCCAGTGCCAGCTTTTCGCTACCCTCCACCACGGGTGTCTCGTCTTCGTAGCAACCGGCGGTGACGTTACTGGTGGTACCGAGTTTGCCGCCCGGATACCATTCGTCGGCCGAGAAGTTGCCCACTGCCTTTCCTACATATTCAGCGTCTTCCACATTGCCCTGCCCGCTGACATCAGGGTCATTATCCTTGCAGGCCGAAAGCCCCACGGCCATCAGTCCGGCAAAGAGTAAGAGCGATTTATTGAAATGGTAGTTCATTGTTGTGATAATGATTTAAATTCGGTTTGAAACGGTGCCAACGGTTTTTGTCATCTTATGGGCGTAGAATGGTCATTCCATGCTTTAGTCAACGGCACTCCCGATAAAGGTCAAACAGTTTGACCTTTTCAGTGAGCCTACTTTGACCATCAGCTGAAGAGCCGGAGTCAACTGTGTATTCACCGCAATTCATTGTACAAACAGCAAATAACAAAGCCAGCCACAATACGCCAAAAGCACATCTGCTTGAAGGTTTCCTTCGTACCTGTCGAATTATTCCTCCCCCACTATTGGGGAGGAAAGGAAACGCATCTTACTGTCTCGACATCCATTCACCTGCGGCGGTGAGGTCTTTATCGAGGGCTTGGATAGCCTTCTGGGCCACACCGACTTTTGCGTTGTGGATATTGTTGACAAAGCCACCCTTCAGCGTCTTGCAGTCCTCCAGAGCGGCGATGGAAGCCTTCAGGTCACTCTCCAGTTGGACGAGACCCTCGTAATTGTGGGCCTTCATAAACTGGATGAGCGACTTGCTGTTGTTGCGGCTGTTGTCGTCTGAGCGTCCGCCATAGAGGCTGTTCTCGATAGAGCGGATGTT
>ONMG01000306.1 GCA_900318855.1 uncultured Prevotella sp. | reverse complement strand
GGAAAGTACTATCGTCACGAAGGGCAGTGCCATATTAAAATAGGTGATGTCGTAATGACCGGTGAACAAGCCCGTCCAAGTGTTAGTGAAGTACATCTTACAGACGAAAGTGATGACTACCAAGGCAAAGAGTGCCCAGGAGATATTCATCATCAGCTTCGGCCAGCTGTTCTTCCAAGTGAGCGCCAGGAAAAGCAGCAAGGGCAGCACAAGAGGATATTCCCAAGGACTACCCTGGCGCGTCTGAAGAACGAAAGGGTTGTTCCGGAAGAAGAGCAGCATGTCGGCATCCCAAAAAAGCAGGGGCAGAAAGGTGAGTGCAAACACTGCCATCGCCACTAAAGGCATGAGTAGCTTTATCTTCCACGGCTGCCGAAGATAGTCGGGCAACAGCCATAGCGTAAAAGCCACTACCGTGGTGAGGCGCGTACTCATCAGCAGACCTACAGCCACTGCTATGCAGAGCCAGTGGTTTTTGAGCGAGACGTGCTTCCGCGCAAATCCATTCAGTATTGCCGCCACCAACAGGAAATTCGCCATCAAGTCGCTTCTGACCAGTACCTCATAGACGAAAGCCGGCGACAGCAAGATGAGCAGAGCCGCCAGCAACAGCCGGCTGCTATCCTGCTTATGGGGAAGCGAGACGAGGAACAAGCCAAGACAGAAGAAAACCGACAGTCCCACATTGCCCAATAGATAGAAAGGGATGTGAAACAGCTGCCAGACGGGAAACGGCGATCCATAACCGCCCAGATGGGTGCGGGCCGCATAAGGATAGACACCGTGGAAAAGATTATAGAGGAAATTGTGAATGGCCGACCACCGGTCGACCTGAAGCTGATAAGGGTCAAGCATCGACTGTGCTATGAACAGAATCCCTACCAGCCCGACAATGATGCATCCCACCAACAGCGGTGACGGCTGACGCCAACGCCGCAGCAAGACAAAGAATAGCGTGATGCCCACCACATAGACCGAGCAGGCAGCAATGGCCACAGACTGCGACGCACGCGCTGCATATTTCACTACGAAGAGACTGTTGATGAGCAGATATAGAGCCCATGCTGAACATACGGAAGGTGCTGGCAACCTCCGTCCTGGCTGAACAGATTCCTTGATTCCGGTTGGCCGGCTCATCATGACTTCAGGGGTATTACCTTCGGCATCAGTCGGGTGTCGAAGAGATAGAATAAAGCCGTCAGCACCACGGTGAGTGCCACGTAAAGCAACGCGCCCTGCACTCCAAAGACCAGACAAGGCAGCAGGGCCATGTGCACCAGATAGAGTTCCAGCGAACATCTGCCCAGCACATGAAGGAAACCCGAACGGGTGATGGCCGGTAGGTAATAGGGGGCAAGGACAAGACTTATGCCCCATGACAACTTAATGGGTACTAAGAGATAAACGTAGCCCCAGGTGCCTTTGAACTGATGAATGGCGGGGATAGCCTTGAAAAGATAAAAGAATATTCCCACACCCAGACTCCCCCAAAAGAGGTGCCTTACAGTGGCCGGCTTCCAGGCATATAGCCGTTCTTTCTGCTCGGAGGCCACCACGCCTAAGAAAAAGCTGAATGACTGCTCGGCCTCGATCTGCATGAACAGGTGGAGCGAGAGCAGACCAAAGGCCAGCAACACTGCCATCGCATGCCTGGGGAAGAACTTCCGTGCCACCCAATAGACCACGTAGCATCGCACCAGATACTCTATGAACCAATAAGAGGAATGGATGAATGAGATGTCGAGCAGGAAATCGCGCCACACAAGCTTCCTGCTCACGGCAGCCACCACCAGCAGGAAGAGCCAATAAGGCAGCACTACACGGCGCACCTTCTTCAGCCAGTAGTGCTTCAGTCCATGCTTCTTCCACGACTCATTGATACCATAGCCAGAGAGCATGAGGAACACGGCCACTGCCACGCTGCCAAAAACATTGAACACCGGACTGATGTCATAATAGAGGATGACATGGAACGCAGTGATGATGAGGATGGCCACTCCCCGCAGGCTGTTGGTCGTGGCCACATCGAATTGTAGGTTGGCTTCGCGGTGTATCAAGAGACTAACGGTTATGGCTGTTTTGACATCAGATAGTCGGCCAGCTTCTTCACTGCACGGGCGCGATGCGAAATGTGGTTCTTCACCTCCTCGCCCAACTGCGCGAAGCTCTCCTTGTAGCCCTCGGGCACGAAGAGCGGGTCGTAGCCAAAACCCTCGTGCCCGTGCTTCTCCGTGGCGATGCTGCCTTTCACCTCGCCCTCGAAGCGATGCTCCTTCCAACCTCCCTGCCCGGCGTCGGGCTCCAGGAGCGAGATGACCGTGCGAAAGCGCGCCTTGCGGTTGGCATGGCCCTGCAGCTCGCGCAGTAGCTTCGCCATATTGGCCTCGCTGTCGTGGTCGGTGCCCTCGGCATAGCGCGCGCTGTGCACACCCGGTGCACCACCGAGAGCCTCTACCTCAAGGCCGGTGTCATCGGCAAAGCAGGGTAGCCCATAGTGTGCGGTCACATAGTGACTTTTCTGACTGGCGTTCTCCTCCAGCGTGGCTCCTGTTTCGGGTATGTCCTCGTGACAGCCGATGTCGGCCAGACTTACGATGTCGAAGCGTGTGCCTAGAATCTCACGAATCTCGCGCAGCTTATGGGCGTTATTGGTAGCAAATACTATTTTCATAACTGTTTGGCTTCTCCTTTCTTCTTTTTAGGCACCTTCACCTTCATCTCGTCGAAGCCCTCGCCATAGACACCGATGACGGCACTCTGGCTCACGAAGGCATTGGGGTCAATCATCTTGATGAGGCGGAATATCGACACACTCTCGCGCTTCTTGGCCAGGATGCAGAGCACCTTCATGTCCTGTCCGGTGTACCAGCCGTGACCGTCGAGGATAGTCACGCCGTGGTCCATCTGCGTGCCGATGGCATTGGCTATCTCCTGATACTTCTTCGAGAAAATCATGAACTGTACCGACTCGCGGCGGGCGTTCATCACGTAGTCGAGCATGAAGTTCTCCACTACCATGGTGCACAGACCGAACACCACCTTATGCACCCGGCCGAGGGTGTCGCCGAACTCCGGGATGAAGAGACAGCTGCCGATGATGCAGAGGTCGACGGCAATGAGCACCTGTCCCAGCGAGAAGTTGTAGTACTTGTTGACTGAGGCTGCAATGATGTCAGTGCCGCCCGTAGAGCCGTTG
>ONMG01000309.1 GCA_900318855.1 uncultured Prevotella sp. | reverse complement strand
CAGCGAACAATCGTTTGCCAGGCTGCAAAATCAAGTGATAAGTCATGCGCCCAAGTAAGAGGGCAGTTCCCCAGGGCACTGGCCCCTTACTTAGTAGCATATCTTATACTAATAATAGTAGAACCTGCGCTGCTGCTTGGGCTTCTTGCCGTTGAAGTTGAAGCGATACATCACATGCAGCATGGCATAGCGCGGGATGACATTGTTCCACACCTCCGTGTGGCCCTGGCTGTTCAGGGTGTACTGCACGTTGCTGAGTTTGCCCAAAACGTCGAAGGCGTCGAAAGCCAGCGTGAGCTTGTTCTTGAAGAAGTCCCTCGACACGCGTACGTTCCAAACCAGCTCGTTGATGTTCATGGCCGCATTGTCGTATCCGCGGCGACTGTATTGAGTGAGGTCGGTGAGCAGGCGCACCTTACCGGGGAACATGAAGTCCACGGAGCCCCCATAGCTGAAGTCGTAGGCACTGACGTTGGTGAAATCCTTACGCGTGCCGGTGGCGTGGCGGTAATTGAAGGAGCCATTGAGCGTGAAGGTCATCTTGTCGGTGGGCTTGAATTCCAGCTTTGCACTTTCCTGAAGGTTGAGGTTGCGCACCTTGTTCTTAGTGCTCTCCTCTGTGCCAGTGGTGTTGGTCAGGTCGACGTTGTTGTCGTAGTTGGCTGTGGAAGTGAGGTCCAGCGTGAGCAACTTCTTCTTATCGACAGGCTGTGTGAAGTCGCCGCGGACAAAGAATCCCCAGTTGCCGTTCACGTTCTCCTGACGGGAGTGCGTGATGCCCGTGCTGCGGTCGTAGGTGAGACGGGTGGCGATGGCATCGGAGATGAGGTAAACGTTGGTCGACAGCGAGAGATTCCGTTGCTGAGCTGAATAGAAGCGGCTGAGATAGAGTGCGATGTTGTGGGTGCGTGAGTTGCGAAGGCAGGGGTTGCCGTCGGTCACGAAGAGCGGATTAGCGTCGTTATGGACACCCAGGAGCGTCACGAGATCGGTCTGGTTCACAATCGAGTTGTAATTGAGCATGATGTACCTTACGGAGACGGAGTCGGCTTTGTCGTAGGAGATATAGAATCTGGGTTCGAAAATCCAGCTGGAGCGATCCTTGGTGTACGTCTTGTCGTTGCGATAGTCGAGGTTCTCGGTCAGATAACGGACGGGCAGGTTGGCCGTCATCGTGAAGTTCGACTTCGAGCTGAACTGCCTGTTGATGACCGTGATGCGGGGTTCAAACTTGTGCTGGTATTCGTGTTTGCCCTGGATGTAGCCATTGGGAGCATCGAGGACATTGTCGAGCAGCGCACGTGAGGAGGGCAACACTCCCAAGGGATACTTAGCCTCGGAATAGTCCTCCAGACGGTCGAGACGGTAGAGCAGACTGCTGCTCGAAGTGTAGCGCTGCTGGTACTCGTAGTTGGCATGCAGGTCGAGAGCCATCTTCTGGGCCGGACCGCCGAAACGGTGCGAGATGGAGTAGTAGCCACCCAATGTGTAGTTGTTCGAGGGCTGCTGGGTGTAGTTGTTGCGGATGTCGGTCGAGGGCTGGTCGCCAAGGTAGTCGATGTGATTGAGCGCGTAGCTATAGCTCTTGGAATGGGCGTGGGCGAACTGTCCTTCCACAGTCATCCAGGTGTTGTCGCCCAACTTCCTGAAGAGTCGGCCGTCCCAGTTGAGGCTGAGTTGCTGACCGTTGTTCTTGGTCAGGTTGCGCACGCGGTTGACGGCCATCTTGAGTAGCCGGTTGGAGGCGTCGGGCAGGAAAAGAGAGTCGAGCAGGGCCGGACTCATAGCCGGGTCGGCATTGAACTGACCGGAGAGCGAGCTGCTGTTGCCCCGGTTTTGCGTGAAGATGAAGGAAAGGCCGCTCATAATCATGGCATTCTTGGGCGACAGGCGCAGGGTGTTGCCGGTCGACCAGGTGGTGCTGGAGGCGTAGGACGACGACTTGCTTAGGTTGTAGGTGTCGCCGCCACCGAGGAAGGTCTGCGAGGTGGTGCGGGTGCGCAGGTCGCTGTTGGAGTGCGTCACGCTGTTGCTCGATTCCAGGAAGTCTTCGCCCTTGCCTTGGCGGTAGTAAGAAATACCGAGCGTCTTGTTGCTTCGCAGTCCTCCAGAGGTGGTGGGCATGTCGCTGAAGTCACCGCTCTGCCCCGGCGTGCTCGTATCGTTGAGGTTGTTGGCATTCCCCGTGAGGGTGAGGCGATGCTTGTCGGTGAAGCGCATGGCGAAGAGGCGCGTCATATAGCGGTCGTGGGTGCCGCCGGCCACGTCGATGTTGGCCAGTAGGCCCCGCTTGTACTCTTTCTTCAAGTTCACGTCGAGCACGTATTCCTTGTCGTCCATATTCTGTCCCATCAGCCGGCTTTCATCGCCTGCCTTGTCGTAGACCTTCACCTTGTCGACGGTGTAGGCGGGCAGGTTCTCCAGTGCTGTTTTGGCGTCGCCCTTGAAGAAGTCCTTGCCGTCGAGGAGCAGCGAGCTCACTGTGCGGCCGTTCACCTTGATGACACCGTCTTTGGTGAGCTCGGCTCCCGGCAGCTGCTTGATGAGTGCATCGAGCATGGAGCCTTCAGAGAGCTTGAAGGCATTGGCGTTGTAGACCAGGGTGTCGCCGCGCACCACCATCTTTATCCTCGTGGCCTTCACGGTCACTTCCTGCAGCATCCGCGTGTCCTCTTCCATCTCGAGGTAGAGGGGGTAGTAGAGTGCCTTCTTCGACATCTTGATGGTGACTTTCTTGATGATGGTCTTATAGCCTAAGGCCGATGCCTTCACGAGGTAGGTCTTGCCTAAGTCCACGGGTACGACGGCAAAGGTGTCAACTCTTCCGAACACCTTCTCGCTGTCGAGCTGGGCCACGCTGATGCGTGTGCTGTCGAGAGCGAGCAATTCAACGGCGGCTGTCACCTGCTCCCAGGTGTTGGCGTCGTTGGTGTATACGCGGAGATGCTTCTGTTGGGCCAGGGCCACAGAGCTCAAGGTCATCCAAAGCAGGAGGATGAACGTGAGGCGTGAATGCTTCATATCGTAATGTGCGTTGAGCTGTTAGTTCTGAGTTTGCTTATTTGCGCGGCTTCAATCCAAGCAGGCGCAGTGCGAAGGCGAGCACCACCACGTAGCCTGCCAAGGGGATGAAGAAGGGTAGCACCAAGTTGCTACAGTGGTCGGCAAGATAGCCCATGAGCAGGAAGCCGCATCCGCCGATGGGCGTCATCATCAGAAGCGATGAGGCGCTCTTAGTGAGCGAGCCGAGTCCGCGCAGGGCCAGCGCAAAGATGGTGGGGAACATGATGGCCTCGAAGAGATAGTTGAGTGTCAAGGCCACCATAGACACAATGCCCACATTGAGGAGCACCAGTACGATGCAAACCACACTGCCTGTGGCACAGATGGCCAGCATGCGCTCGGCCTTGACTGTGCGCATAATCCAACTGCCTAAGAAGCGGCCCACCATGAACACGGCCAGGGCACCAGTGATGAACACGGAGGCCAGACGGTCGCCCATCCACCCCTCGCCGGTGACGAAGTTGATGAAGTAGCTGTTGATAGATATCTCGCTCACCTCGTAGGCGAGGAGTGCCAGCAGACCGAAGAGGAAGAGCGGACGGTGGAGCAACTGGGCATAGCTGCCTTCACCAGCCGGGCTCTCGGCGTCGTCGTGGCTGATTTCCGGCAGGTCGGCACGCGAGAAGATGAGGGCAATGAGCAGTACGATGATGCCGAGGATGGTGTAGGGCACTACCACGCTGCCGCCTCCGTCGGTGCCGCTGAAGAAGTACTGACCGACGACAAAGGTGGCAAAGAGCGACCCCAGACCGTTGAATGACTGTGAGAGGTTGAGCCGGCTTGTGGCTGTCTCTGTGGGTCCAAGCTCGGTGACGTAGGGATTGGCAGAGGTCTCGAGGAACACCAGTCCGCAGCCAATGATGAAGAGTGCCAGCAGGAAAGCATAAAAGGTGCCGACCTCAGCACAGGGGATGAAGAGCAGGGCGCCTGCACCAAAGAGCACCAGCCCCAAGACTACGCCATTACGGTAGCCTTTCTTATTGATGAAGATGCCGGCCGGAATAGCCATGAGGAAGTAGCCCAGGTAGGTGGTTACCTGAATAAGTGACGACTGGGTGATTGTGATGTCCAGATCGTTCTGCAGGTGTTTGTTGAGCACGTCAAGTATGGCTCGCGCGAATCCCCACAGGAAGAAAAGCGAGGTGATGAGGATGAAAGGCAGCAGAAAACGCTTGACTGTGAGTGCCGGCTTGTTGTTACTCATAATTGATGTCGTTTGATGATGCTCTGGGCCGAGGGCAGAGGCAGATGTTCTGTATATGCACTATAAATCCGTAGGCGAGAATCTCTTGCGGCAAGGTTGACTTACCGGAGCTTCTCTCCTACGGCAGAGGCTCTGTTCAAGTGGGTCGCACTTGGATGTGAGTGGATGGCTTATTTGGTCTCAGGGTCGATGACCTTCCACAGCAGAGCTGCCAGGGCACCGCCGGCCATGGGGCCAATGATGAATATCCAGAGATTGGTGAGGGCCGTGAGGTGACCGTCGGAAAGTTGGGCAAAGAGAGCCGGACCGATGGAGCGCGCGGGGTTGACAGAGGTGCCTGTGTAGCGGATGCATGCCAGGTGCACCATGACAAGCGCAAAGCCAATGGCAAGGCCGGCGAAGTTGTTGGTGGCTCCGTTGGTCTTTGAGGTGGCACCCAGCACTACGAGTACGAAGACACAAGTAAAGAAGAACTCGGCAGCCAGACCTCCTAAGGCGCTCACCTGCTGACTCTCGCCAGAGGCTGTTACAACCGTCTGCAAGTCGTTGGCGCCGAGGGCGCTGCCTGCGAGATCGCCTCCGGCGAGCACCACGAGGATATAGAGCACTGCTGCTCCGATAAGCCCTCCTATCACCTGGAAAAGCATGTAGTAGCCTGCATCCTTAGCACTCATCTTACCACTGAGGTAGACTCCAAAGGTGATGGCAGGGTTGATGTGGCAGCCTGAGATGCCGCCAATGGTGTAACACATGGCTAAAACAGCAATGCCAAAGGCGAAAGCTGTGCCCACAACGGAGGATGGAACTGAATTGTCACAACCCAGGCTGACAGCTGCGCCGCAGCCCATGAGTACCAGCACCATAGTGCCGAACATTTCTGCTAAATACCTTTTCATATTATTAATTATCAGTTGGTTGGTCAAAGTTTAATGATGCAAAAATAGTATTAATTCCCCTTACTGCCAAGGAATTGTACGGCTTTTTTCTCCAATCCCTCATTTTTTTATGGGTTGGCAGCTTCAGCTCCTGTTAGAATTGGCATGAGGCGATGAGCCTGTGCGCTGTCCTGACATTGGGTGGATGACGGAGCGGAATGTGGCTATGGCGTGGCGTTGCCACCGGGTATTGGGGTGTCGCTGGCGGTGATGCCTCCGCTGAGCATCTTCCGTAAGAGGAAGGTGGCGTTCTGATTGCGCGCCACGCCGGGCGATATTTTGTAGGTGTAGGTGACGTCGGTACCCAGACTGATTTCGAAACAGTAGTTGTGGATGTGCTCGTTGGACATCTTCGAGAGCTCCAGGTCGTGAGTGGCCACGACGCCAGTCACGGGCATTTGCTCAACATGCTGCAGGAAAAGGCGGGAGCCATTGAGCTTGTCGAGCGAATTGGTGCCTTTGAGAATCTCATCGAGGATGATGAGCGTGCGGTGCTGATGCTTGCAGTAATCGAGCAGTTGCTGCAGGCGGAGCAGTTCGGCATTGAAGTAGCTGATACCATGGGTGAGGTCGTCGGTGGTGCGCATGCTGGTGAAGAGTCCAAAGCACGACACTCTGAGGTGCTTGGCCATGACGGGAAGTCCGCACAGTGCCATGATGTAGTTGATGCCTATGGTGCGCAGGAAGGTACTTTTGCCCGCCATGTTGGCTCCGGTGATGATGTAGAAGTTGCGGTCGGCAATGCTGAAGTTGTTGCTCACGGCTTTCTCGCCTAAAAAGGGATGCCACAGTGATTGGGCCTCGAATACGATTTCTCCTGACTCGATAACCTCCGGGCGCGTGGCACTGGGCTCATTGTAGCTGAATGTTGCCATTGACACCAGTGCATCCATGATGCCGACGGTATCGGCCCAGGACTGGAGGTGCTTGAGATAGCGGTCACGCCAATGGATATAGTCGGCCAACAGGAATATGTCGCGGAAGAAGAGGCTGTCGGTGATGAAGAGCCCGAGGACATTACCCCGGCTGTCCATCTTCTGCAGAATGCGACTCAATTGGCGGAAGGCTTCGGGGGCTTCGTTGAGCCGCTCCAACAGTGCCTTGCCTTCAGGCGTTGTGACGCCTGATGATTGGATGATGAGGTCGACGAGTTGGGACAGCGATGTGAGGCTGTGGTGGAGATTGTCGACGGAGTTCGACAACTGACGGAGTGGCCGCGAGGTGAGGCCCCAGGCGGTGAAGAACTGGATGAGGCCCCAGCTGATGGGGATGCCTGCTACACAAAGGCCTAATGCGGCGCTTAATACAGAAAGCAGGAAGCCTGTCACGGAGATGTAGGCAATGACTCGGAAGGGGAGTCTCAGTATGAAGTTGGGACATTGCACTTGCGCAACGCGGGTGACAACGGAGGTGAGGTTGGTGTCAACCTTGGCATCGATACCGACAGCCTGGAATGCTGTCCGGAAATCTGTGGAGGAGGCGAGTTCGGCGATGAGGTCGTATCGCGACGAGCGATTGGCTGTGCTGCTCAACTCGCTGGCCAGCACGTCGCTGCCCCCGGTTGTCGAGGTGCGGCAGATGCGGTTGAAGAAGGAACCGGGGCCAAAGATATCAAGGTCGAAGCTGAAAGGGTGATGAGGGTCTGCATAGCGGTCGCCTGTGTCGAAGCTTTCGAAGTGACCGGCCAGATAAGCTAACTCACCTTCGTAGACCTTCAGCATGGCTTTGGCTTTGTGGATAGCCTGCCCGTTTCGGTTGTCGGCTATGCGGATAAGCACGTAGGCACATAGCGCAAAAGCGGCCAGCACAAAGGGTAGCACTTTGGAGAGGGTAATGGTGGAGATGCCTATGAGGGCGATGAAGACGATGAAAGAGGTCACCTCGCCCGTGATGAACAAGGGCGTGCGCTTGCTCCGGCGGCTGAGCAGGCGGCGTTGTTCCTCAGCGTGAGTGGTGTAGTAGTTGTAACGCTGTGCTGCCATATTGAAACTCTGTTTAGCCTATCAGCTGACGGGCTTTCATCTCAAGGTATTTGTTCACCACGTCGACTGTGAGATGTTCAGGGGTGGTGATGATGCTCATGATGCCCTGCTGCCGCAGTGCACCCACCAGTGTGTGCTGGTCGTAGACGTAGCGGGTAGCCATGACATTCTGATAGTATTCTTCCGTGGTCTTGGGCTGTCGGGCTGCGAATTCCTTTATTTCTTCGTCTTCGAAGAATACGAGTAGCAGTCGGTTCCTTGTGTTCATCTGCCTGAGGAACGGCAGCTGCCGCCTCATGCTCTTCATGCCTGTGAAGTTGGTGAAGAGCACCAGCAGACTACGTTTGTCGATGTGCTGGTTGAGGCCTATGGCCAGGGCTGAGAAGTCGGACTCCTGGAATGAGGTGTGCTGGGAATACAGACTCTCCAGGATGATATTCATCTGCCCCTGGTGGCGCGAGGCGGGGACGAAGGTGCGGAAGTGATCGCTGAAGGTCACTAAACCGGCTTTGTCCTCCTTGTGCACGGCCACATACGAGAGCATTAGAGACGCATTGATGGAGTAGTCGAGTAGCGTCATGCCTTTCCAGCTTTGTTGCATCACCCGGCCCATGTCGATGACGCAGAACACTTGCTGGGAGCGCTCGGCCTGCCATACGTTCACCATGAGCTGAGCCCGACGTGCTGTGGCAGTCCAGTTGATTTGCCGGTAGTCGTCGTTCTCTACGTAGTCGCGTATCTGCTCGAACTCCATGCTTTGGCCCGCCTTTCGTATTTTCTTGATGCCGAATTCGGTGAGACGGTCGTTGATAGCCAGCAGCTCATAGCGCTTCAGCATGAGGTAGGAGGGATAGACCTTTATGTTTTCTTCCTGGCCTAACGTGTAGCGCCGCTGCACCAGTTGCAGGAACGTCGAGACGAACACCCGAATGTAGCCAAAGCTGTAGACACCGCGCTTCACAGGACGCAGCGTGTAGACCACATCCTTGCCTTCGTGCGGCTTCAGGGTGAGCTCGAACCAGATGTCGCGCTGTTGAAACTGCAGGGGGGCCTCGTCGATGATGCCTGCCTTGATACCGAAGGGGTAATCGCTGAAGACGCTTATTCTCACCGGGTTGTCGTCGCCGTTGGAGAATCTCGGGGAACAGCTGCGTACAGCCTTTATCGCCCGCGATGTGCGCAGCATGGCCCATTCGACGGTTGTCGTGAGGAGCAGCAGCAACAACAGCCACCGCCCCGTGTTGAAGAGCGGCCACCACCAGTAGCCTGCAGCAATGGAGAGGATGCAGAGGCTGAGAAGCAGAAAGAAGCGACGGGTGAGGAACATGTCGACGGTTTATTTGGGCACTTCTACTTTTTCAATGAGCTTTCCGATCACCTTGGCAGGGGTGAGACCTTCCATCTCGGCCTCGGCAGTAAGAAGCAGACGGTGCTGGAGCACGGGTGTGGCCACATGCTTGATGTCGTCGGGAGTGACAAAATCGCGGCCTTGCAGCAGGGCATAGGCTTTGCTGCTGCGAAGCAAGGCCACTGATGCGCGGGGGGATGCTCCGAGGAAGATGGCGCGGCTGTTGCGTGTCTCGCCGATGATGGCAGCGATATAGTGCAAGAGTGCCTCGTCGACGACAACCTTGTCCATGAGGGCTCTGATACCGATTAACTCCTCGCGTGAGAGGATAGGTGCCACGTTGTCGAGCAGTGTGAAGGTGGAGTTCTGCTGGTGGCGTCTTAGAATCTCCACTTCTTCCTCGGCAGTGGGATAGCCCATGGTTATCTTCATGAGGAACCGGTCGAGCTGGGCCTCCGGCAGCTTGTAGGTGCCTTCCTGCTCTACCGGGTTCTCCGTGGCCAGAATGGTGAAGAGCGGACCCATGGAATGCCTGATACCGCCTACTGTAGCCTGCCGTTCTTCCATCACCTCGAAAAGGGCAGCCTGAGTCTTGGCGGGGGCGCGGTTGATTTCGTCAGCCAGCACGATGTCTGCAAAGACAGGGCCGGCATGGAAGTCGAACTCTGAGGTTTTCATGTTGAATACCATTGTGCCAAGCACGTCACTGGGCATGAGGTCGGGAGTGAACTGTATGCGTGAGAAGCTCGCATTGACAAGGCGTGCCACAAGTCGGGCTAAGAGCGTCTTGGCAACTCCCGGTACACCTTCAATGAGCACGTGCCCCTCGGCGATGACGGAGGCAAGCACCAGGTCGACAGCCTCCTGTTGTCCTACGATGATGTTGGATATCTGCTGTCTTACCTGCGTCACCTTTTCAGTGAACGCCGTTAAATCGGTTCTTTCTTGGTCCATATTTCTTTAGAGTTGTTGTTTGATGTGGTTCATTCTGTCAATGTAGGCTTTGAGCATGACGTCGTCCACCTCGTGGTGTTGCTTTCTTTCCAGTTGCAGGTTGGCAAGGAACTGAGCGGTAGCGGAAGGGTTGCCCGTGTCGGCCGCTGCAAGCAGCTTTGCCGCATGGTCGGTCTTGCTTTCATCGAGGATGTCGATGAATAACCTCGCCCTCATCTCACCGGCAAAGCAGTCAATGGCTTTCCATAGAAGGTCGGAGTTGTCTTTACGGCGGTAGAAGAGGGTGCCGATGAGGCGGATGAACTCCAAAGTGGGGTTGACGGGCTGGCGGAGCAACGGAATGACACGCTGACGGCGTCGCGCACACATTATCATATATACGAGAATGCCAAGCAGGGCCAAGCGGAAAGCCCAGCGCAGAGGTTTCTGCATGAGAATATAGCGCATGGGTGACTGTTTGCTCTCCTCAATGGCATTCGTAGCGATATCGGGTTCGAGGCGCATGATGGGTCTGCGGCCTAGACGGGAGATGAGACGGCAGATATAGCTCTCGGCATTGCTCTTCAGCATTCCGTAGTTCGTAAAGAGCAGAGGGGTGGAGATTAGTATGACGCGGCCCTTGCCATAGCTCACCTCTGCGGCAGTGACATAGTCGAGAGATGAGATGGAGTCCTTGGCATCAAGAGTAGTCTCGGGCGTGGAATCTGTTTGCGCATCTTCATTGTCGTCATTCACTTCGACTGTATCAGTCACAAGTTCATCGTCATTACTGTCGTCATTACTGTTGGTCCACCATCTTCTTGCCTTTGCCAGCACCTTCACATTGCGGTAGGTGATGATACCGTCATAATCGGAGAAATCCTGCAACATTCTGTAGGTCCTTGCTGGATAGTCGGCTGACACCCAGCGAATCGTGTCATATGTATTGTGCCCCGATGTATTGAGCTCTTCTTGTACCGTTCTTAGATTGAAGTAGCTTATGCTCGGAAGGTCCATGCCCAATTGCTTGATGAAGGTGGAGTCGGCGACTCTTGAGGATACCAATATCGTGCCACCCCGTTTAGCGATGCTGAGCATGGAGGTGGCCTCTAAAGAGGACAGTTGCTTCTCATTTTGTATGCAAATAATCCCTTTATGTTCGATGCCCTGCTGCTTGCTGAGCTGATAGAAGCTCTTGCGGCTCACCGAATAGCCTTGTGGCAGCGAAGCACTCAACACACTGTCGAAGAGTGCACAGCCAAAAGGCTGCTTGTCGCTGTGACTGAAGGTGGGTTCCCAGCTGAATCGTTGAGGCACCTGCAATTGAAAGAGCAGCAGGACTATGAAGAGTGCCCCGATAGCCACATAGATACTTGTTGTGCGCTTCATGCCTCACCTCCTCTCTCGGTTTGCCCTACAACTTGCGAGGCCAATTGGGTAGCCTCCTCTGCCAATGTCTGGCTTGCGGGATAATCGCCATAGCGTATGCGCAGGAACATATTGGTGAGTTGACGGAAGGCCGGTGCAGGTAACTGACGGGCATATTCCGAGGGTGTTGTGGATTGTTGCCATTGGATGCGCCCGCTGTCGTCGAGCTGTTTCAGTACCTGCAGGTAGATGAGTCGGATGGCTTCACGATAGTTTCCGTCACCGAATGCCTGGGCAATCGCTTTGTCGAAGTCGATGCCATAGATGGTATCTTGAGTCACGGTGTAGGCAAGCGGGCTTTTCCCCTGTGTGTTGAATAGGTTCCTATGTCGCCTTGAAATGAAGAACAGCGCACCCACAAACAGCACTAAGGCCACGGTAATCCATAGAGGCACCATGTCAGGGCCGAAGAAGTCACTGTTGAAGAATGCTGAGAAAGCCTTCCCCACCATATTAGCTATCCATTCGATGACATTAAAGTCCTCGTGGAGGAAGTCGCGGGTGTAGTCGTAGGCCTTGTCGGCCTGCAGCGCCCGCAGTGTGGTGGTATCAATGACCAGTGTGTCGGCAGTCAGCATCTTCGTCAGGGGATTTCGAACTTAGAGGTTCTCAAAGTTCGTGATGTTGTCATTCGGCTCTTCTGCTTGTGTGGTGTCGTCGGGCAGGTCGTCGAAGTGCTCTACGTCCTTCTCCACTGTCACCCCGTCCACCTTCTCGGCGGCATGACCGTACTGCCAGCCCAAGGCCACGATGGGCAGGATAGAGAAGATGGCATTGCCGAAAGCACTGATGACGGAAGCCAGATAGCTGATGGACGTGAATACGACACTGAGCGAACTCAGTGTGGCTGCATCGCTCGAGGATACAAGGAACATATTAGCGACGAAGCATATTATAAGAGGTATCGACAGTACACCAGAACCGACATAGGTGAAGATGCCCATCACGATGATTAAGCCCAGGATGCCTCCCCATGTAGCCCAGCCGTAGCGCCAGGCCTTTCCCACACTTTGCCGGAATCCGTCTTTACCTATAATATAGGTGGGTGCGATGAGCAGCAAGGGGACTATGCATACCATAGCTGCCAAGAAGGGCAATAGCACCAGAATGGGACTGGCGAGCCCTAACAACACACATAGAAGGACAAATACACCAGAGGCGATTATCCAGGCCAGCAGCAGAATGCCGGTCCGCTTGAGAGCACGGATGAACGATGGCTTGAAGTCGGTCCAGCTAAGGTCGCTGAGTCCGTTCGGATGGTCCTCATAGTATTGCATCATTCCATAGATGATGCTGGTGACGACGATCGACGATAGCAGCGCAAACAGAATATACCCTGCATAGGGGGCTAAGATGCCCATTCCTGCATTGTCGTAATAGGCACCAGCCCAAGACGTCATGAAGAAGTTGCTAAAAAAGGAATCCAGTCCCCACCCTTGGAGAATGGACAGGGGCAGTACGATGATGCACAGATAGCGCAGAATCAGACGCCAGTGCTGAACGATGAAGTCAAACGTGTCGTTGAATTTCTCACTGAAGGTTCTCACCTTGTAGAGCTCAATCTTAGTCTTGGTGTGTCGCATGATGATGAAGTTTGATAGGTAACACGATGAAGTAATAGACCACAAAGGCCAGCGATCCGAGAATCACGGTCAGTCGCAGACCGTCGGATACATGGGTGTAGCGTGTGAAATAGCCCTCAATGAATCCGGCCACAATGAACAGGGGCACTGTGCCGACGACAATCTTCAGTCCCCGCTTTGCCGCCAGGCGGAAGCTGGTCAGCCGGGGATAGGTACCCGGGAAAAGCCAGCCTGACCCTAAGACGATACCGCCCGCTCCTGCTACGATGATGGCACTTATCTCCAGCGTGCCGTGCAGGAAGACTGCCAGCAGGGAGGTGCCCAAGAGGTGATGCTGGTAGAAGAAGGTCTCGAAGCACCCGAGCATGATGCCGTTCGAAAAGAGATAGTAGGCGGTGGCGAAACTGGTGAGTATGCCAGAAACGAAGGTGACGAAGGCGACACCGATGTTGTTCATCGTAATGCTGAAGAACATCTGGGTGCCGTTCCCATCGGCATATACTGCCATGGGGGTGCCACGGCTTATGTTGTTGAGCGTCATGTCGACATAGTCGTCGCCGAGGATGACGCGGCAGAATTCCGGATCAGCCAACTGTGAGAGGATGCCGAAGAGGGCACTGATGAGGAAGATGCCGAACGAGATCAGTAGCGCACGGCGCTCACGGTACATCACCCGTGGCACCTCTTGCGTCCAAAACGTGATGATACGCGACCACTTCTCATGCTTGTTGCGGTAGATTTCGTTATGCAGGGCTGAGGCCAGATTGTTAAGGTAGAGGGTCACCTGGGAGAGGGGATAATGGGTCTGTGCAAAGGCCAGGTCGGCCGTCACCTCCTCATAGGCATCAGCCAGGTCGGCCGGTGTATGGAAGAAGTCGTCTTCCACCACAGCCTCTGCCTGCTGCCATTTCTCCAAGTTACTCCTAATGAATGTTATTTCTTTCATTTCTGCCTCAGAAGGCTCTTCTTAACGAGCGTATATGGTAAAAGCCCGTGATTTTTTTGCAAATGTACGTAGAATTTGTTAAGTTTGCAACTAAAACAAGGAAAATGTCAACAGCAGATATCGTTACAGGACAGTTTGTCCACATCTCGCAGTCGGTGGCCGGAGTGGGCGACCGCATCGTGGCACGTCTTATAGACTATGCCCTCCTTTTTGCCTACTCCTTGGGTAGCTACTACTTCTACATGAAGTTCTTCAACTATAATGCAGGTATCCCGGAGGCTGTCTCTGTAATCGTGTTCTTTGTCATCATCTTGCCCGTCATCTTCTATTCCTTCCTCTGTGAGGCTTTCAACCATGGACAGAGCGTTGGCAAGCGTGTGATGCATTTGCGCGTTGTCTGTGCTGACGGCTCTCAGCCCACAATGGGTGCCCTCTTCCTCAGGTGGATATTGCAACTGGTGGATGTGTGGTTCTATGGCTTAGGTATTCTTTTTATCGCCTTCAGCCGACACCACCAGCGCATTGGCGATATTGCTGCCGGCACGCTGGTCATCAATACGGAAGGCTATAAGAAGGTGGACATCCCCTTGAGCTATTTCGACTACGCACGCGAGGACTACCGGCCGCATTACCCGGGCGCGGCCAGGCTGAGCAGCGGCCAGGCTGAGGTGATAGCACGAGCCATTGAGGGGGCGATGCTTAACCCGAAGAGTCAGGGTGCCCGTCTGGAGGTGTTGGCTCGCAAGGTGAGCAACGTGATAGGGGCGCAGCCGCAGCCGCCCGACGTCAGAAGTTTCTTGGAGACTGTGCTCCACGATTATGAGCATTATGCGGCCGAGATAGTGTAGGACCATCTATGCACCTGATAACAAAGGAACTGCAAGCTGATACCGGTAGGGTAGGCTGCTTGCAGTTCCTTTGTCTATGGTGTGCTGGGTCCTTGGTGGCGGACTACTTCTTGCTCAGCGTGAGCGTTAACTTCCCGATGTAGATACCCGACTTGCCATTCTGGTCATCGGGCACGGGCTTGCCGTCGAGGTTGTCGGCGTACTTCAGTGTCGTGAAGAAGGTGTGGGAGTGGCCACCTAACACGAGGTCGATGTCGCGGGTGTGGTTAATCAGCTGTTCGTCGCCCCTGTTCTTGCCAAGCCATCCAAGATGTGAGAGGCAGATCACCAGGTCGCAGTGCTTCTTGTTCTTTAGGAAGCTGGCCCAATGCTGTGCCGTGGTCACGGGGTCAAGATATTTCACACCCTGGCACTTCTCTTTCTGTACCAGACCGTCGAGCTCTGGCGACAGTCCAAATACGCCTATCTTCACTCCTTTTCGGTGCAAGATGACATAGGGCTTGACGACTCCTTCGCAGGGCGTGCCCGTGAAATCGTAGTTGGCACAAACGATAGGGAAGCCGAGCTCGCGGAACACCTTTGCCATATTCTCGAGGCCGAAGTCGAACTCGTGGTTGCCTACGGTTCCGGCATCGTAGTGCATTCGTTTCATGAGTCCTGCCTCCACTTCCCCCTTGAAGATTGTGTAATAAGGTGAGCCTTGCGAGAAGTCGCCACTGTCGAAGAGCAGCAGGTCGGGGTCCTTAGCCCGCTCTGCTTCAAGCATGGCTATACGCCTGAGGAATCCTCCCCGACCGGCAAAGAGTGTGTCGGCAAGGTTGGCGTTCAGTGGGTAGATACAGCTGTGGGTGTCGTTCGTGTGGAGTAGGGTGAGCTTCACCTGTGCCCTCATGCAGAGGGGCAGCAACAGGAGAATCAGAATGACTTTAACTTTCATGCGATGTCTTTTTTAGGGTTGCACGGTGAATCTTCCCTCCACACGAGCATCCACCGTCTTGCCGGCGGCCTCCTGTGCCTGGAAGTATTTGATGATGAATTCCCGGATGTTGGCTTGTGTGCCTTGAGGCGATACCACTTGCGTCTTGTGTTTGAAAGCCGTCATGCCGTCGTTGCCCTCGGCCACATAGTCGAGTGTGGCAATGCGGTAGGCTTTGGCGGGGTCGATGGGCTGTCCGTTGACGGTGGCAGTGCGGAGCTGTCCTTCGGGGCTCACCACGAGGCGCACGCTGTGGCTCAGTCCCTCGCCGCCTCTTGCCGCAATCTGCCTGAAGAGCTCCGTCACCTGGGTGCCGGGAAGCGT
>ONMG01000312.1 GCA_900318855.1 uncultured Prevotella sp. | reverse complement strand
ACTAATCTGATAGTGAAAGCCAATAACAAGAGCACGATGATATTCAAGTTAGGCACCTCGGTGCCCGCACGCATCCGCATTGAGGAGTTCACAGGCAGCACCACAGAGCCACTCTATGTGGATAACATCATTGTGCAGTACAACTCAGTGATATCTACAGGCATCAAGGAGGTGAGTACTCCGACAGCAAAGAGGCCTTCGGAGGCCGTCTACGACCTTCAGGGGCGGAAGGTGGCCGACCGACTGGTCAAGGACACGCAACTTCCGAAGGGCATCTACGTGGTGGACGGCAGAAAAGTAGTAGTGAAATAACCGTGTCGCCAAACGGCAAAGCGGCAGAACTGCGAGGGAATGCAGTTCTGCCGCTCTTCGTATAAGGATACCGGATGTCAGTTCATAAAATAGGTGTGAATGCTGGTTCCCTTAGCGGAAGGAAGATAGTTAACTCCCCACCAGCACATCTGCAACAGCACAAAGTTGACAAGCAGCACCACCAGGGCCAGTCTCACATGAGAGCGGCGCCGGATGCGCAAATGAATGTAGACGAGATAAGCCAGCCAAGTAGCTGCGGCCCATGTCTCCTTGGGGTCCCAAGCCCAATAGTCGCCCCAGGCCTCTTTGGCCCACACGGCTCCGAAGAGAATACCGATGGTGAGGAAAGCCCAGCCCAAGGCAACAAGATTGTCGCAGACCGCAAGCTCCTCACCCTTGTTGCGCTCCTTCGGCGAGAACAGTATCCATAAGGCCATGAGGAAGGCAGCACCGAGCAGGGCATAGGCAAACATATAGACAATGACGTGAGGAGCAAACCATGGACTCTGCAGCGCCGGCATGAGTGCCTTACTGTGAATCTCTGGCTTGAAAAGGTTGACACAGATGAAAACCGCCGACAGCACTGTGCTAAAGCTCAGAATCCATTTGTAGTGCCAACGTCCGTAGACGAGAAGGCCTGCCAAAGGCAGGAAGAAAGAGTACCAAAGTCGCGTTTCGCCCATTGTACGCATAGGCGGCCGTTCGAGTGCCGTCCAAAGACTGACCACGTAGGCGAAGAACACCATCAAGCCCACTGCCGTAGCCACGACTGCAACTCTCCGGCGGTCCTTCCAAGCTGCTGCCGCACCCAGCGCCCAGCATATCACGGCGCCCAAGGCAAAGGCGAAGAAATAGTTCCATATCATATCCTTTCCTCCTTCTCTTTATCGTCGTTATTCCTCGGCATGAAGAGCATCAGCACGGCACCGATGAAGAGCAGAGCCATTCCCAGATAGACTGCAGGCTGCCAGGGATCGCGTACGAGCTCAAAGATGCTCAGTGTGCTCCACTTGCCCATATTCTCATCGTAGCTGGTCTGATAAATCTTCCAGCCCTCTACAGTCACGGGATGATTCACCTCCACCTGGGTCCGAAGACTGCGGCCGGACTTGGTGTAGATGTTGACATCCGAAACATAACGGGAGGGTTCACGGTCGGGCATCACCAATTCTGCGGTAGGCGTGAGCTTGAGAGGCACATAGGGAAAGAGATAGCTTCCACTGCTCACCCAACCACGCCTGACGGTGCTGCCACGGCGAGCCTCGACCAGCAGTGCAGCCGCTCCGCCACGACCTTTATAGGTCTCAAATCCTCGCTTGCCAAGCTTCATGCCTCCTGTCTGCATTCCGATGTGGCTCATCATGTCGCCGGGCATACGGTCCACCATGGCGGCCATGCCCTTGGGAAGCGCATTTTCCAAGCGCTGCACCACACGCACCGTCCAGCCTTGCAGCACAGCCTCCTTGAAGTTGCCATCAACACTCACCACAGCCGGCTTGCCCTCGCCCGCCGGTCTTTTGACACTGTCGACCACCATGAGCTTGGGCGGATACTCGTCGATAGTGAACCGATTAAGCTCTATGGCAATGGGCAGCTCCCTGACGTTCTGCCAATCATCCAGCGCCCTCCATTCGGGCTGGTGCTCCAGACAGTACATCTTGAGCCGCTGCTTGTCGGCGGAACCCAAAGTGGCACTCACCAAAGCCATGAAAAGTCCCCAGTGAGCCAGCAGCGATGGCAGAGACTGCCAGCGGAAGTGGACCAACTGGCGCAGGCCGACGCTGCCCACAATGAGAGTCATCCAAAGATAAGTCAGCACGAAGGGCCAAAAGCGCAACATGCGAGTGAGCCCTAACACATCGGCAGCAGGATGGCCGGGCGCCACCTGCCGCGTGAGCCCCATGACGACGGTGAGCAGCGAGCCGACAGCAATAGCCGGCACGGCAGCCTCAGCCGTAGTCAGGAAGCGGCAGAAGTAACAGTGGCGCCGCATCAGAAAGGCCCCAATGATGAGGCCTGCAACAAGAAAGAGGCCGACGAGATTTGCCGGCCATCTGAGGAGCTCCCATTCTACGGAGCCCACAGCAAACTGAAGGAGCACCCCGATGACGAACAGTCCCGCCACCAAGGTTGCTCCTTCAGCGTATCCCCAAGGTTTTTTCCACATTAGCGTAAGTGTTACAGCACTCGGACCTTACATGGGCTGAGTGATGAAGCGATGATTCTTGCGTGCCGTCTCAATCCACTTCGGCACCACCGTGTTGAGGAAGGTCTGCTTGCGACTCCTGAGCTGCTTCATGTCAAGTCCGATATAAGCTTGGGCCTTGGCCTTGGTCGAGATGTCGGGCAGAGGCACGTTGCCGGTGAATCCATGATGGGCGAGCACCTTGGACGTCAGCAGTCGAGCTTGCTGAGCATAGTCAAGAGCCAGGGCAAGCAGTCGCGTCACCTCCTGCGGAGCATGGAAGCTGGCACCGTGGCTGGCTACAGCGTAATCCCAGCGCCACTGGCTCTTGCGGATGGCTAAGAGCACGGGGGCCATCTCCTTCTCGGTAGCACCTTTATCCCAAGCAAACTTGGCCTCGATGTGTGCGGCAGCCAGCTCCTTCTCTACGCGGTGACGAATCTGGAGGCACTTCTCCTGGCGCTCGTAGACATTCTGACGGAGCGTCTCGGCATCCTGACGGTGACAGGTCTGGCAGGTGCGGTCGATGTTAGCCAGCGGACTCACGATATGGTGGTCGGTGAACTTCACGCCGCCTTCCTGCTTGTAAGGCATGTGGCAATCGGCACAACTCACGCCGCGCTGTCCGTGAATACCCTGCTTGAAGAGCTCGTAGCCGGGATGCTGAGCCTTGAGAATCTTAGCCCGCGAGAGCGGGTTGATGTAGTCGTAGAAGCCTATACTGTCGTAGTAGGCCTCAGCGTCCTCACAGGTGAGTCCCTTGTCCTGCGGGAACTTGAGGTACTGATGGTTCTCCTTTTCAAAATAGTATTCGGTGTGGCACTGTGCGCACACCAACGAGCGCATCTCCTGATGGCTGGCCTTGTGGACGTCCTTGCCAGCTCGCTGCCAAGCCTCATAGAGAGCGGGGCGGGCAGGGCGCAGTTCCATGGTGCGCGCGTCGTGACAGTCGGAGCAGCCCACGGAGTTCATCACCTCACTGCCCCAATCGCTCCACTTAGCACCGTAGAAGGCGTTGAGGCCTTTCTCACGCATCAGCCTTGGCACGTCGGGACCCTTACAGGTCCAGCAGGTGCCCGGCTGCATGTCGCCGTCGCCATCGACACCGGGGTTGCCTGTGCGGAGAATCTTCCTCAAATCCTCAATGCAGTGACGGTGGCCCCGCGGCGTATTGTAGTCGCGCGCAAAGGCATAGCCGTCCCAGAGGATAACCATCTCAGGGTGCTCGGCGAGCACGTCCTGCTCCTGCGAGGAGTTGTATTTGCTGCGGAAGGTGGTGTCCTCGGTCTGAGCCCAGGTTTGATATTCACGCGGGAAATCCTCGGCAAACTTTTCATTCTGCGCCACGATGGAATCGGTCATCGGGGTGCGCCTGTTGTTGAAAACGCTTGCCACTTCAGCTCTGCGCTCCAGCATGGAGGAGCAGAGCAGGCCCAGGAGGAAGACGATGACCATAGCACCGCCGAAGAGGAGCCGTCCTTGCCATTTCTTGAGTTGTCGTGCCATAATGCTATTGGTATTATTGCTATGTCGTTACATTTGTTAATTCATAATTAAGAATGGTCGTCGGGCCTGCTCAGTGACCTAAAAGCTTCTGCAGCCACTCAGGCACAGGCGATGGTGGAATGGGCACCTGCGTCTCGGCCCAGGGGGTGGAGCTCAGCGAGTTGCCCCCACCGTGAGGCACATTGCGGTGACAGTCCCAGCAGGCCATGCCCTGTCCGCGCTTGGCCTCCATATAGTCGATGCGACCCGTCTTGACAAACTCGGTGTTGAGCTGACGATGACAGCGGATGCAGTTGTCCATGATGACCTCAGCGCTCGGATCCTCAGCCTTAATGGACTGATGCTCGCTTCGCGTTACGAAGTAGGCCACGTGCTTCATGCCGTCGAGTCCTTTAAAGAGGTAGTGCGAGGCAATATTGCCATTGGGCACGTGGCAGTCATTACATGTGGCGTCACGACCATGTGAAGAGTGCGACCAGGTGGCATAATAGGGTGCCATGATGTGGCAGTTCACACAAGCCGAGGGGTCATCGCCCGCAATGTAAGTGTGCATTCTGAGCAGATAGAGGAACAGCACGCCAAGACCAGTGATGACACCAGCCAATAGGAGCAGCGCTACCTTCTGAGGGTAGCTGAAGCGGTCTTTGAGGGATTTAATCTTATTTAGGCGCACGGTGACAGTTATTTGGTTTCTAATTTTACCGCAAATATATAAAAGCTTTCTGATATAACATGTCAAGAATTTGGAATATTTCAGCTTTGCATCCTAATAAATGGGGATACGAGGCTGAGCCCCCAGCTGTGTGGGGGCACAGCGCCAGAGGTCCTACACGCAGGGGGGCGGACCTTCGGAAGACCAATTTCGCATACTTATAACCTTACGGCGGAACACCCCAAGCCACAGAAATGGCAGCCTCAAAGCAAGCGACTGAATCGACCAGGGGTGACACCGGCTGACGCCCAGGGGTCAGAGGCCCCGGCACCCCGGGGTCAGAGGGGGTATCGCCCAGGGGTCAGAGGCCCTGTCGCCCAGGGGTGCCGGAACCGGCACCTAACACATTGAATAGCTGATATTTAACCACGAGGCAGCAAACTGTCAAGAGGGGAAAGCACCCGGATAATCGGATAGAAATTGCCCAACAAGGCCTGGCAAAACTGCTAATACGCAGCGAAGACAAACCGTATATTCTTAAGTATTTCGCGAAAAAAGATGAGCTCAAAGGCGGGTACACGAGAGATTAAGGATGTGCCCTACCCTTCTGCTGCGGCCAGGCGTGCAGCCAACTTCTCGGCCTCGGCCCGAGCCGGTTTTCCCGTGGCTGTCAGTGGTATGCTCTCCACATGCAGCACCTCGCGGGGACGCCAGAACCGGGGCAGCACCTCAGAGCAAGTCCGAGCCACGGCGGCTACGTCGGCCGCCTCGGTGAGGATCACCGCCGCCTCGCCAAACTTGCGGTCGGGGCGCTTGGTCAGCAGGAAAGGAGCATGCAACACGGGGCGCAGCAGTGCCTCCACTTCCTCAATTTGCAACTTGATGCCGCCGCTGCATATCACGTTGTCGAGTCGTCCCAGGATACGGAAACAGCAGCCGCAGTCATCCTCTGTCAGTTCGGCCCGGTCGTGGGTCACCAGTGTGCTGGGGCTGACGAGCGGTGCCTGGATGACGAGGCACCCATTGGCGTCGAGTCCGAGTTTCACCGAGGGGAAAGGTCTGTACCAGCTACTGGCCCCGGGACCGCTGAGCCTGCGGAGAGCAATGTGCGAGAGGGTCTCTGTCATGCCGTAGGAACTCCACACGGCATTGGGGAACGAGGCCAAGACAGCACGCAGCTCCTCGTCGATGGCTCCGCCTCCAATGATGAGATGCCCAATGGCCTGCAGCCGCTCACGCTCTCGGGGCACCTGCAATGAATTGTAGACCTGCAGGGGCACCATAGCTGCAAAGTCGATGGTACAGTTCTCGGGCAGCTCGGCCAGCGGGTGCCCCGTGGGCGCCACGCTGATGAGCCTCAGCTGTCGCTCCAGACTTCTCACCACCATCATCTTGCCCGCAATGTAGTCGAGCGGCATACAGAGCAACGCCGACTGCCCGGGCTTCAGTCCGAGGAAGTCGCATGTGATACGGGCAGAGTTGAGCATACGCTGCTTCTCCACCCGCAAAGGTTTGGGGCTGCCCGTGGAGCCGCTGGTGTGGACGAGCAGTGTGGGGCTGCCATCGCGCCATTCCTGGAGGAATTCTTCTAAAGTCATTGCCTTGCTTTTTCATGCGAAAGTAATAAAAAACTTCGACTTCTCTATGCCGTGAGGCCAAAAATATGTAACTTTGCCTCAATAAAATTAAAGACCGTCACATCTATGAGAGAATGGAAAAAGATTGAAGGATTCGACTTCAAGGAGATACTCTTCGAAGAGTATAATCACATAGCCAAGATAACCATCAACCGCCCGCGCTACCGCAATGCCTTCACACCGCTCACCGTGTGGGAGATGTCGCAGGCTTTCGGCTACTGCCGCGACAGCCTCGACATCAGGGTGGTCATCCTTACCGGCGCTGGCGACAAGGCTTTCTGTGCCGGAGGCGACATGCATGTGAAGGGCCGGGGAGGATACGTGGGCACCGACGGAGTGCCACGCCTCAACGTGCTCGACGTGCAGATGCAAATCCGCCGACTGCCTAAGCCCGTCATCGCCATGGTGAACGGCTATGCCATCGGAGGCGGCCACGTGCTGCACGTGGTGTGCGACCTGACCATCGCCTCGGAGAATGCACGCTTCGGACAGACGGGACCCAAGGTGGGGAGCTTCGATGCCGGCTTCGGTGCCTCCTATCTGGCAAGAATCGTCGGCCAGAAGAAGGCGCGCGAGATCTGGTTCCTCTGTCGCCAGTACTCAGCCCAGGAGGCCGAGCAAATGGGGCTCGTCAACAAGGTGGTGCCCTTCGACCAGTTGGAAGACGAGTGCGTGACCTGGGCAGAGACCATGATGGAGCGCAGTCCACTGGCTCTGCGCATGATGAAGGCCGGATTCAATGCCGAACTCGACGGACAGGCAGGCATTCAGGAGCTGGCCGGCGATGCCACGATGCTCTACTACACGCTCGATGAGGCTCAGGAAGGAGGCCGCGCCTTCCTGGAGAAACGCAAGCCCGACTTTGGCAAATACCCGCAATTTCCCTGACAACGTGCTAGGCGAAGCGGATGGGAAAACCTGCTTCATTTGCGATAAGGCTCCATTATCATCAGCAAGAGGGTTAGCATCGGCTCATACTGCCCGCCGCATCCGCTGCCACATCGCCAGCAAAGAGAGCCAAGATAGACTGGCTATACCTATTTATATATATAGCTTCGTCAGTACCCAGAAGACCGACAAGAGGCAGTTCTGCGACAGTGTTTATCGACCTAAGGCAGAAACGCCTCCTGACAACAGAGGCCATTTGCATCCTTTAGCTCGTGGCGCCGTTCAGTGCGCAACTCAGGAACACTCTTGTCGGTGCCGGGCCCGCAAAGCCTCTCCTACGCAGGGGAAACGCCATGGTCTTAGTATTTTTTCACCTTGCTTTCTTGGAGCTGTCGGTGTTTTTCCCTATATTTGCATCTGCCTATCACAGGCTTCCATCCATTGAAGATTAACAACATAAACAAAATAGCATGGACATTACCGAAAGATTCATCAACTACACTAAATTCGACACACAGTCGGCTGAAGACTCAAACACTGTACCCAGTACGGCCAAGCAGCTCGTCTTTGCGAAATATCTGAAGGAAGAGCTTGAACACGAAGGACTCGACGACGTAGAGATGGACGACATGGGCTATATCTACGCCACCCTCAAGGCCAACACAAAGAAAGACATCCCCACTATCGGCTTCATCTCACACTACGATACAGCACTCGACGCCAGCGGCGCCAATATCAAAGCCAGCATCGTCAGCCATTATGACGGAAGCGACATAGAGCTCTCGCCCGGTATCGTCTCCTCGCCAAAGAAGTTCCCCGAGCTCCTGGCTCATAAGGGCGAGGATCTCATCGTGACCGACGGCACTACGCTACTGGGTGCCGACGACAAGGCAGGCATCGCTGAGATTGTACAGGCGATGTGCTACCTGCGCGACCACGACGAGATTAAGCACGGCGACATCCGCATAGCCTTCAATCCCGACGAGGAAATCGGCATGGGAGCCCATCACTTCGACGTAGAGAAATTCGGCTGCAAGTGGGCCTACACGATGGACGGCGGTGACATCGGTGACCTGGAGTACGAGAACTTCAATGCTGCCTCAGCCAAGGTAGTCATCAAGGGAGTGAGCGTGCACACAGGCTATGCCAAAGGCAAGATGGTGAATGCCTCACGACTGGCATGCGAGTTCAACAGCCACATTCCTGACACAGAGATTCCCGAGACCACCGAAGGCTACGAAGGCTTCTACCACCTGCTGGGTATCGACAGCCACTGCGAAGAGGCCAAGCTGAGCTATCTCATCCGCGACCATAGCCGCGACAAGTTCGAGGCCCGCAAGAAGTTCATGGCCGACATCGCCAAGGCCATGAACGAGAAGTACGGTGAGGGCACGGTCAGCATCGACATCAAGGACCAGTACTACAACATGAAGGAGAAGATAGACCCCAACATGCACGTTATCGACATCGTGCTCCGGGCCATGCAGGAGACGGGAGTGGCTCCCAAGGTGGAGCCTATCCGTGGCGGCACCGACGGAGCACAGCTCTCCTTCCGCGGTCTGCCCTGCCCCAACATCTTCGCAGGCGGTGTAAATTTCCACGGCCCTTATGAGTTTGTCTCCATACAAGTGATGGAGAAGGCCGTGAAGGTAATCACCAAGATATGCGAGATTACAGGCACCTTCAACGACTAATCTACAGACGCCCATGAGCCTCATCACCGACCTTGCCCTCATCCTCGTAGTGGCCGGAGTTGTAACCCTGCTGTTCAAGAAGCTCAAGCAGCCGCTTGTCCTGGGCTATATCGTAGCCGGTTTCCTGGTGTCACCCCCCATGCCCTATATCATGTCGGTGGTCGACATCAAGGACATCCACACTTGGGCCGACATCGGCGTGACCTTCCTGCTCTTCTCGCTGGGTCTCGACTTCTCGTT
>ONMG01000326.1 GCA_900318855.1 uncultured Prevotella sp. | reverse complement strand
TTTAAGATCATCAAACAAACTGGAAATAGTAGCAAGTGAATTCAAGGTACAAGGTCTGGAAATAGATTGGGCCATCGTATGTTGGGATGCTGATCTTAGACGTGGAAGGGATGACCGCTCATGGGATCATTACAGCTTTCGGGGAACTAAATGGAATAAGCGAAACAAAGCAGAACAAAAGCGATATCTTGTTAATTCCTATAGAGTTCTGCTGACAAGAGCCCGGCAAGGTATGGTTCTGTTTGTACCAAAGGGCGTTGATGCGGAGGAAGATCCAACCAGAGACAGCGCATATTATGATGCAATCTATGAATATCTGCTGTCTTGCGGAATAAGCGTTTTGGATGCCTAGGAAACATATGATAATTGCTCACAATGAACTGTTATTAGGGAGAATGTTATGCCGGCAAAAAAGGATGATAAGGTTCAGGAAAACGATACCCGTCTCCGCCTCTTCTATCTATACCGCTTGCTTGAGCAGCACACAGATGAAGAGCACCCGAAGACGACCAACCAGCTCCGAGATCTCATGGAAAAGGAGCACAGTATCGCTATGCACCGGACCACGGTATACAACGACATTGAACTCCTGAAAAAAGCGGGTGTGTACATCAACTGTTATCGTGCCAGGGCAAATGAGTATTATCTGGAGAGCCGGAAGTTTGAGCTGCCCGAGCTGAAGCTTCTGATCGATGCAGTTGAGTCTTCGCGGTTCATGACAGAGAGCCAGAGCAAAAACCTGACAGAAAAGTTGATCACGCTGACCAGCGATACAAATGCCGGTAAGCTCAAGCGGAACCTGCATGTTCCGGGGCGGGTAAAGTCGGAGAATAAACAGATCTTCTATATTGTGGATTCAATCAATGAGGCTATTAACGCCGGGAAGCGGATTTCATTCCAGTACATTGATTACAACAGCCGGAAGAAAGAGGTTCTGAGGAACAAGGGGAATGCCTATACCGTCAGCCCGTACTCTCTCATCTGGAACGGGGATTATTACTATCTGGTCGGCTATTATCACGAAAAAGAGGATATCCGCACATTCCGTGTAGATCGGATAAAAGCACAGCCGGAGATCCTGGAAACCGCGGCAGAACCTATACCGGATGATTTTGACATCACCCGTTATACGCGTGAGGTTTTCCGGATGTATGACACGGAGGAGCCAGTCCCGGTCACGCTGGTCTGTGAGAATGAAGTCATGAAGGGGGTTCTGGATGCTTTCGGAATGGATATCAAGGTGAAGCGTGCGGAAAAGGGACATTTTCAGACGACGGTAATGGCCTGTATCTCTCCACCTTTCTACGGATGGGTATTCCAATGGGAAGGCAGAGTCAGGATCACGGCGCCGGAGAAAGCCGTTCAGGCATACGCCGCGATGGCCAGAAAGGTTTTGGGAGAATAATCCGGTAAATATTCAAATTGCCGGCCGCAATACATCGCTTATATAAGGAAAGGTAACAACGATGGGAGCAGATAACGTAGATATACTGAAAGATACATTAAATATTTTGAAACAAGGTTTCTATGTCTACAAAGGTAAGAAAATCTCATTAAAACTAACCCTTTCTCAGATGCGCGAGATATCAGTATATCTCCCAAAAGAGGTACAGGAAATTCAACAGTCTAAAGATTTTGAGCATGTTCATGTAATCGGTCGTGTTGGAGTTGGCTGCAAAAACATGGATTCCTTTTCACTTGCTCAAAAGCGTACAAAGGATGCGGAGGTTCTCCTGTCGGAAGGTTCCAGACCGGTCCTGGTCTTAAACCTTGCAAATCCTGTGAATCCGGGAGGCGGCGTATACAATGGAGCGAAGGCACAGGAGGAAGACCTTTGCCGAAGAAGTTCACTGCTTCTTTCATTGGAATGCCGGGAAGCTGCAGCATATTACCAGTACAACAATTCTCTTCATTCATACATGGGATCGGATGCCATCATGATCACGCCGCAAGTGGAGATCATAAAGGATGAGAAGGGAGATCTGCTTCCTGAAAGCGTAGTGGTCGCTGTTATGACCTGTGCAGCACCGATGCTTTTAGAGGGCATGGAGAACCTGACGGAACAGCAGTATCAGGAT
>ONMG01000314.1 GCA_900318855.1 uncultured Prevotella sp. | reverse complement strand
GCAACAAGCATTTTGTTGCCGAAATAATACTCGTCGTCGATGTGCCAGCACACCCTGTCGTGCGGATGATGGAAGATGAGGGCCTGCAACATGGGGTAACCCGTCTGCGTGCTCAGCCTGGCCTGCTCCACGATGTAGGGCATCAGCCGGTAGCGGAGCCGCCACCACCGCTTCACAATAGGCGCTATGGCGGGATAATGCCAGGGTTCGCGCTTGCAAGTGCCGTGATAGCGCATGTGCGATGTAAACACACCAAACTGCGTCCAGCGCACATATACCTTCTCATCGAGAGGCGAATTCATGAAGTCGGGCACGGAGTGGAAGCCCGGAACATCGTGACTCCAGAAGGAGAAACCCGACAGGCCGAAGTGCAGGCCACCCTTCAGGTCACCTGCCATGCCGTCCCAGCTGCTCTGCGAGTCGCCTCCCCAGTGCAGCGGATAGCGCTGGCAACCAGCCCAGGCTGCCCTCGCCCACACAATGCCTTCGCCTGTTGTCTGTTTGGTAATGTCGTAAGCGGCACGCTGATAGAGCAGTGCGTAAATGTTGTTGAGGCGCTTGGCGGTCATGCCATGATACTTATGGTCCATGTGTATGTTCTCTCCAAAGTCTGTCTTGATGCAGCTCACGCCCATATCGAGCAGGTTCTTGAGCAACGACTGATACCACTTTGTGGCCTTGTCGTAGGTAAAGTCTATCGTACCGGCATAGTCCAGGGCTGAGAAGTTAGACTGTCCGCCACTCTCTTCATGCTCTTCCGGATGCAACGGCTGTGATATATAGTGGTTGGCTTTGGCCTCGGCCAACTGCTCAGCACCCTCGGCCACGTAAGGCAACTGCCACAGGCTGACGCGGAAACCATGGTTTCTGAGCTTATGAATAAACTCTTTGGGATGCGGGAAACGCTCGGGGTTGAACTTCCACTCACACAGCCAGTCGGTTCTGAACCATCCCGTATCGAGGTGAATGACGTCACAAGGATAATGTTCCTTGCGCAATCTGGCACAGATATCTTCCACCTCCTGAGCGGAGAAATAGGTCATGCGGCTCATCCAGATGCCGAAGCTCCAGAGCGGAGGCATCTGCGGAAAGCCCGTCAGCCTGCGGTAGTTATGCAGTATCTGTTCGGGATCTGAACCGCCAATGACGAACACGTCAAGCGTGGCTCTGTCGCACATAAACTGCACGGAACGTGAGGAATGGTCGGCAAGCGACAGCTTGCAATAGTCGCTGGTATGATAGAACGCGCCGTACATTCGGCTCGATAGGTAGAACGGAATATTCTTATAGCACCTCCGGTTGTTCACTCCTTGTCCGTCTTGGTTCTTCAGCTGGAAGGTTTGCCCCGACAAGTCCATCTTTCTGAACCGCTCTCCCGTTCCGGCAAAGCACTCATCGTGTGTGCATTTAAACGACACGGTGGCACGCTCGTAGGGTTCCTCAGCCTTATGGGTTGTCACAAAGCCCAGCGGCAGCGCGTCATAACGGGGTGGCGAGAAGTGGTCGTCGCTCAGCTCTACGGGCTTGTCTTTATTGCCGTCGGGATAGAGCGTGAGCCACGTTGTGGGCTGAGGCGGAGGCAGGAGGTCGCTCCAGTGGTCTTGAGGATAGGGGCGTGTGTCTATACGGGCACGCGTCCGTCCTTGCGGGTCGGTGATGGTGAAGAGTCCGTCAGCCTCATGCAGCGTCAGCGGTTCACGGGCCACATCGGCCGAGAAGTGCAGCATGTCGTCATGCTCTGTCATTTCATCGCCCACCATACTGATAAAGAGGCGCAGCATATCGGGGCTGTAGGCTCTCAGGGTGAGCTCAAACGTTTGCTGAGGTACATCCTCGTCGGGTGCCATATCGTCTTGTAGTTTCTGGCACTGAAAGGGTATGGCGAGTTTGATGTCGCCCTGTTCCTCCCTAATGTCAGTCACTTGCCAGCATTTCCACAGCCGCTCGTCACACTTGAGCTGCTCGTCAAAATCCATAAAGTCATACAGATGGTAGTTAGTTTGCTTCATAATAGGTGATGTTTCCGGGATGATTGGTTCCTATTTCGGTTTGTTTTAAATGATTTCCACTGATGGTGAAG
>ONMG01000317.1 GCA_900318855.1 uncultured Prevotella sp. | reverse complement strand
ATCAAGCAGACCCGCGGCATTGATGTGGACATCGAAAATCTTCCCATCGACGACGAGATCACCTCTCAGCTCTATCAGAAGGGCCAGACCATCGGCACTTTCCAGTTTGAGTCACCGGGTATGCAGAAGTACCTGCGCGAGCTCAAACCCACCGTGTTCGAGGATCTCATCGCTATGAATGCGCTCTATCGGCCGGGTCCTATGGACTATATACCCTCTTTCATCGCGCGCAAGAATGGTCGTGAGCCGATTACCTATGACATTCCTTGCATGGAGAAGTATCTGAAGGACACCTATGGTATCACAGTCTATCAGGAGCAGGTGATGCTTCTCAGCCGTCAGCTTGCCAACTTCACCCGTGGCGAGAGCGACAAGCTGCGTAAGGCCATGGGTAAGAAGAAGAAAGACATTGTCGACGCCATGAAGCCCAAGTTCCTTAAGCAGGGAGCTGAGAATGGACACGACCCGAAGGTACTGGAAAAGATATGGGGCGACTGGGAGAAGTTTGCCTCCTATGCCTTCAACAAGTCGCATGCCACGTGCTATTCGTGGGTTGCCTACCAGACGGGCTATCTCAAGGCGCACTATCCGGCAGAGTATATGGCTGCCTTGATGACCAGGCGTTTCAGTCAGATTACTGAGATTACCAAGCTCATGGAGGAGTGCAAGTCGATGGGCATACAGACACTTGGCCCCGACGTCAACGAAAGCTATTCTGAGTTCGGTGTTAATAAGGAAGGTGAGATAAGGTTTGGTCTGGCAGCCATCAAGGGGATGGGTGCATCGGCTGCCGAGGCTATTGTGAAGGAGCGCCAGAAGAACGGCCCCTACAAGAGCATCTTCGATTTTGCTGAGCGCACGAACTACTCCACCGTGAACCGAAAGAACTTTGAGAATCTGGCCTTGAGCGGTGGATTCGACAGCTTCGGACTCAAGCGCGAGCAGTATCTGGCCCCCAATCAGAAGGGAGAGAGCTTTATCGAGAGTGTGATGCGCTACGGACAGCTCTACCAGCGCGCGCAGCAGGAGTCGCAACATTCGCTCTTCGGAGCTGTCGACGCCGTGGAGGTTGCCACACCGCCGGTACCCCAGTGTGAGGAGTGGAGCAACATCGAGCGGCTAAACAAGGAGCGCGACCTCGTGGGCATATATCTCTCGGCTCATCCCCTCGACGACTTCGTGGTGGTGCTTAACACGATGTGCAATGCCCATTGCTCGGAACTCGACAACAAGGACAGCCTCGCCGATAGGGCAGAGGTGACTCTTGGAGGCATCGTTACGGGGGTGAAGTCGAAGTTCACCAAGAGTGGAAAGCCCTGCGGATTCGTCACCATTGAGGACTTCGAGGGTAGCGGAGAACTGGCTTTCTTCGGCGAGGATTGGGGCCGCTGGCGCGGGATGCTCACGCCAGGGTGCAGCGTCTTCGTGAGTGCCAAATGGCAGTCGCGCTTCGGCAACAGCAACTACCGCGAGCTGAAAGTCTATGACATTCAGTATCTCCAGACTGTCAAGGCCAAGCGTATAGAGAAGTTCACGGTCACGATGAAGAGTTCGGACATTGATGACCGTTTTGTCAATGACTTGATGACTCAGGTCGACGAGAATCCGGGACAGACGCTGCTCTACTTCCGCATTGTCGACGGCGAGAACAATTCCTCCGTGCTCTTGCGCTCCAAGACGAAGACGGTGGAGGTGACAAAGCGTCTCATCAATTACATTGAGTCGATGCCAGGTCTGAGCTATAAGGTGAACTGACCCCATCGCACCACAACGCAGAAAACCGCCGTCCGGTAATTGTTCCGGGCGGCGGTTTTCTGCGTTGTGGCGGGGCCGGCTAAGCCTTGTAGGGCTCCAGTCCCATTTCCTTGGCCTTCTGGGTGAGCAGCTGCATGAGCGGCTCGCGCTCGTTGGGCACTTTGTTGTCGAGCACGGCATCCTTCATTACCTTCTTCAGCTCACCCACCTCACGCGAAGGGGGCAGATGGAAGAGCTCCATGATTTCGTTTCCGTCGATGACAGGCTGCAGAAGCCGTTTGTAGTCGCGCTGCTTGAGGTCGGCCAATTTGATGCGAACCGTACGGAAGTTGTCGAGGAATCTCTGCTTTCGCACCTCGTTCTTGCTGGTGATGTCGGCTTCGCAGAGCGTCATCAGGTCGTCGATGTCGTCGCCTGCGTCGTTCATCAGCCGTCTGACAGCACTGTCGGTCACCTCGTCGTCGGCAATGGCGATGGGTCGCATGTGCAGGTCCACCATCTTCTGTACGTATTTCATCTTGGCATCCATAGGGAGCTTGAGTCGGCGGAAGATGCCGGGAATCATTTTGGCGCCTATATAATTATGGTTATGGAAAGTCCATCCGGCCAGATTGTCCCATCGTTTGCTCTTCGGTTTGCCAATGTCGTGGAAGAGTGCTGCCCATCTCAGCCAGAGGTTGTCACTCTGTCGGGCCACGTTGTCAAGTACTTCGAGTGTGTGGTAGAAGTTGTTCTTGTGCTTCCTTCCGTTGCGCATTTCCACGATGTCGAGGGCCGACAGCTCAGGAAGAATGATTTGCAGAAGTCCACTGCGGTGCAGGTCGACAAAACCTTTGCTTGGTGTGCGAGTGGCCATAATCTTGTTGAGCTCGTCAGCTATTCGCTCACCGCTGATGATTTTAATCCGGTCGGCATTTCGCTCCAGTGCCGCAAAGGTTTCGTCGTCGATGAAGAAGTTGAGCTGTGTGGCAAACCTGATGCAGCGCATCATGCGCAGGGGGTCGTCGGAGAAGGTGATATCGGGGTCGAGGGGAGTGCGGATGATGCCGTCTTCCATGTCGGCAAGTCCATCGAAGGGGTCGATAAGTTCACCATAGCGGTCTTTGTTGAGGCACACGGCCAGTGCGTTGATGGTGAAATCACGACGGTTCTGGTCGTCCTCCAAGCTGCCGTTTTCCACGGCCGGCTTGCGTGAGTCATGGTTATAGCTCTCTTTTCTTGCGCCCACGAATTCCACTTCCAGACTCTTGTATTTCACTTGTGCCGTGCCGAAGTTGCGGAATACGGAGAGGTGAGCCTTCCGGCCCAGATACTCCTTGAGCTTGGAAGCCACTTCAATACCGCTTCCCACTACCACCACGTCGATGTCGTTGGAAGGGCGTTCGAGGAATAGGTCGCGCACATAGCCGCCCACCACATAGCATTCCAAGCCTATGCTGTCGGCGGCCTCTGATATTTTATGGAAAATGTCCTTATCAAGCAACTGTGCGAGGTCGCTGTCAGAAAGATATCTCATCACTAATGTTTGTTATCGGCTGCAAAGTTACGAATAAAAGTGCAGACCTTTATTCCTGGTGCCTGCTTTTTTGGTCTGAGGCCTTGTTTCGGCTCAGATGAGACTTCAAGAGATTCGGCGCAGCCGCGTTCTCCGCGCATAAATCATTCTTGCTTCAGTCACGGATTATATGACTTGTCGCCTGATTATGCTGCCTGACAAACGATTGTTTGCTGCGTAGCTTTTAATCCTTTGCTGCGTAGCGAACGATCTTTTTCTTCTATGTTGCAATCCAAATAATTGGATGATTTTTATTATTTATTAACTTTGTATTACTTCTT
>ONMG01000318.1 GCA_900318855.1 uncultured Prevotella sp. | reverse complement strand
CTGCCCGATGTATATGTACCCTGCGAAGTATGTCACGGCAAACGATACAACCGAGAGACGCTCGAAGTGAGATTCAAGGGAAAGTCAATTGCCGACGTCCTTGATATGACCATTAACCAAGCAGTGGAATTCTTTGAGAATGTGCCTTCTATACTGCCTAAAATAAAGACACTGCAAGATGTGGGACTCGGCTACATCAAGCTCGGACAAAGCTCCACTACTCTATCGGGTGGCGAGAGCCAACGCGTGAAACTGGCAACTGAGCTGGCCAAAAAGGATACGGGTAAGACGCTTTACATTCTTGATGAGCCCACCACAGGACTTCATTTTGAGGATATCCGTATCCTCATGGATGTATTACAAAAACTTGTCGACAGAGGCAATACGGTTATTATCATCGAGCATAATCTCGATGTCATCAAGCTCGCTGACTACATCATCGACATGGGCCCTGAAGGAGGACGACAAGGCGGAAATGTGCTCTCCACCGGCACCCCGGAAGAGGTGGCCAACAGCCAAAAGGGCTACACCCCAAGATTCCTTCGGGAAGTTCTCCAAAAAGCCAAGACGGGACAAAAGTAATATAGAAAGATCGGCGAAAGCCATATTGCGCGACGGAGGAATGTCCACAGTCTAAGACTGATGATTAAAGTCTATGGCGTTTATTTTCGCTGAGTGGGAAATTATTAGTAACTTTGCAGGCTGATAATAGTATATAATAAGGTATAACAGATGATCACACTCTCTAATCTTGCCATCCAGTTCGGCAAGCGCGTTCTCTATAAGGACGTCAATATCAAGTTCACTCCCGGCAACATATACGGTGTCATTGGAGCTAACGGTGCTGGAAAATCAACGCTGCTCCGTGCCATAAGCGGTGACCTCGAGCCTAACAGAGGTACCGTAGAACTTGGCCCAGGCGAGCGTCTTTCCGTGTTGGAACAGGATCACTTCAAATATGACAATTACAGAGTGCTCGACACCGTTCTGATGGGACATGAGGCGCTCTGGGAGAACATGAAGGAACGCGAACGTCTCTACTCAAAGCCAGAAATGACGGAGGAAGATGGCAATATCGCTGCTGAACTCGAACTGAAATTCGCTGAAATGAATGGATGGGAGGCTGAAAGTGATGCTGCCCAACTGCTGCAGAACCTTGGCGTGAAGGTGGAAATGCACGACAAGCAGATGTCGGAACTTTCAAATAATGAGAAGGTCAGAGTGATGCTGGCCAAAGCGCTGTTCGGACACCCCGACAATCTGCTGCTCGATGAGCCGACTAACGACCTCGACCTCGACACCGTAGAATGGTTGGAGGATTATCTCGGCGAAATCGACGAGCGTCAGACCGTACTGGTAGTAAGCCACGACCGACATTTCCTGGACTCGGTAAGTACCCAGACCATAGATATCGACTATGGCAAGATTACAGTCTTTGCAGGCAACTACAGCTTCTGGTATGAAAGCTCTCAGCTTGCACTGCGACAGGCGCAAAACCAACGGATGAAGGCAGAAGAGAAACGCAAGCAACTGGAAGAATTCATCCGCAGGTTCTCTGCCAATGTGGCAAAAAGCCGTCAGACTACCTCGCGCAAAAAGATGCTTGAGAAGCTCAATGTGGAGGAGATTCGCCCATCCAGCCGTAAATACCCTGGCATCATCTTCCAAATGGATCGTGAACCGGGAAATCAGATTCTCCAGGTGGAAGGACTGAAAGCTGTGGAACCTGATGGGACCGTACTCTTCGACAATGTCAACTTCACAGTGGAGAAAGGTCAGAAGGTGGTTTTCCTTTCGCACAATCCTAAGGCCATGACTGCTCTCTTCGAGATAATCAATGGCAACAGAAAGGCTGATGCGGGCACCTACACTTGGGGAGTCACCATCACAACAGCATATCTGCCTTTGGACAATACCGAATACTTCAAGAGTAATCTGAACCTCGTAGACTGGCTCTCCCAATACGGCACAGGCAACGAAGTGATGATGAAAGGTTATCTCGGACGTATGCTTTTCTCGGGCGAAGAAGTGCAAAAGAAGGTCAGTGTGCTCTCAGGAGGCGAGAAGATGCGGTGCATGATTGCACGGATGCAACTTCAGAACGCCAATTGTCTCATACTCGACACCCCGACGAATCACCTTGACCTGGAATCAATCCAAGCCTTCAACAATAATCTTGTGAGCTTCAAGGGCATCGTGCTCTTCTCGAGCCATGACCACGAGTTCATAGAGACTGTGGCTAACCGCATCATTGAACTCACACCCAAAGGGACTATCGATAAGATGATGCCTTATGATGAATACATCCATGATGACTCTATCAAGGAGCAGAAAGCAAAGATGTATAGTCTTGAAGAGCACCGGTACAAGTTGGCATATCTTTTGCTACATT
>ONMG01000319.1 GCA_900318855.1 uncultured Prevotella sp. | reverse complement strand
TAGCCCAGGGCGAACTCCATACCCCAGTTGCGCAGCGAGGGGCCGTTCTGCCACTGATTGCCGCCCTCACCTGTAGCTCCGAGGTAAGCAGGATTGATGAGCATGTCCTTCACGTTCTTGATATAGGCATCAACAGAACCGTAGAGTGAGTTGCCGAGCATGGTGAAGTCCAGACCTACGTTATACTGTGTAGCAGCCTCCCACTTGAGATTGGGGTTGGCCAGCTGTGTGGCACGATAGCCGGAGGGGAAGGTGCCGGAGCCTTGCAGGGCAAGGTCATAGGCGGTGGAGGTGACGCGGTCGAGACCGTAGTCCACGACATAGAGGCCGAACTGTGCGTTGTTGTCGATGGCCTGGTTACCGGTCTGTCCCCAAGAGAGACGCAACTTAGCGTCATTGAGCCAGTTGTAGTGGAGCAGCTGAGAGAAGCGGAAGCCGAGAGAGGCGGCAGGGAAGGTACCCCAGCGGTGGTTCTTACCGAAACGGGAGGAGCCATCCTCGCGGATGGTGAACGAGGCCAGCAGCAGGTCCTGCCAGTTGTAGTCGATTTTACCGAAGAACGAAGCCAGGCGATAACCGAACTTGGCACCGCTGTTGTTCATTGTGCCGGTGGCTGCATTAGGCCACATATAGTCTACATCTTCCAAGGCATAGCCCTCGGAGTAAGCCGAGAAGTCGATGACACTCTGCTTGGAGAGCTCACTACCCAAAAGGATGTTGAAGTGATGGTCGGCACCCAGGGTGAAGAGATAGTTGGCTGTGTTGGACCATACCCAGTTGGTCTCGTTGTTGTTGGAGAGTGTCGTCTTGGCGATGTTGTTGCGAACCACGTCCGACTGGTAGGTGTGGGTCAGCGCATTGATGAACGATGTCTTGTAGTCGATACCGAAGTTGGACTTCAGCGTGAGGCCTTTGATAGGCTTCAGCTCTACGTAGGCGTTTCCAAATATTCTCCAGTAGTCGAGATGGTTGTCGCGGTTATCATACTGCTCGCGGGCCGGGTTCTCACGGTCGGACATGGAGCCAACTGGACCGGCAAAGGTCTTTCCGTCTTTCTCATATACCGGTACGATAGGCGGCATCTTCAGCGCGTTCTCCATCGGAGCACAGTCCACTTGCGAGGAATAGGTGACCGTGAGGTTCTCACCCACTGTAAGCATCTTGTTGAGATTCCAGGAAGTGTTCAGCCGGGCTGCAATGTTCTCGAAGCTGGTGTATTTCAGGATACCGTCCACATTCTTATAGCCAAGAGAGAACATAGCGCTGTGCTTGTCGTTGGCGTGTGAGAGCGAGAGGTCATAGTTCTGCGAGAAGCCGGTATGGGAGATGGCATCCACCCAGTCGGTGTCAGAGAAGGGCATAGTCCGCTTCTCATTGATGTAGCCGTTGTAGCGTCCGCCTGCCGTGTAGTTGACAGTCTTGCCGGTTGCCGGATCATAGGCAGTGATAGGAATACCGCTGGCTGCCTTGAGGTCGACGCCATAGTTGCTGGCATAAGCAATGGGGTCCAAGCCGTCGTTGAGGGCAGCCTGGGTCATGGCGGTGAGATAACCACTGGCGTTCAGTAGCTTCATCTTCGACTGGTTGGTATAGAACTGAGCGGTAAGGTTGGTTGAGAAGTCAATGGCCACCTTGTCGCCTTTCTTTCCCTTCTTCGTCGTGATGATGATGACACCATTCGAAGCGCGTGAACCGTAGATGCTGGCCGAGGCTGCGTCCTTGAGCACCTGCATACTTTCGATGTCGTTCATGTTGAGAGAGTTCAATGCCATATTGGTCGGCACACCGTCAACAATGAACAACGGGTCTTGTGAGGAGTTGAACGAGCCAATACCACGGATGCGGACAGTACCCGTGCCGATGGGCGAGCCATTAGCTGTAATGGTCATACCCGGCACCTTGCCTTGCAGGGCACGCATGGGGTCGGGGTCGGGAGATGTCTGCAGCTCCTTGGTGCTCACCACAGCCACCGAACCTGTCAGGTCGGCCTTGCGCTGAGTGGTGTAACCTGTGACAACCACTTCGTTGAGCTCCTTGGTATTCTCCTTCAGCTCGACAACCATATCGCTGCCGGCCTTCAGTTCTTGAGTAGCATAGCCTATATAGGAAAATACGAGTGGGGAGCCTTGTGGCGCCTTGAATGAGAAATGACCGTCGACATCGGTGACGGCTCCATTAGATGTTCCTTTCTGGATGACCGACACGCCAATGACAGGCTCACCTGTGGCATCCTTGACTGTACCGCTTACGATGATGTCCTGTGCCCAAGCCGACAAACTTGCAAGAGTCAACATCATTCCAAGCAATGCTCCTTTACAATGTACCATAATTACAATTTTAGTTATTACTCCGTTAAGGGTGATTTGATTTCGACTGCAAAGTTATGGAGAATTGATACAAGTCAATTGAAGGATTAGTTCAGAGCATCTAAATATTGATACATGCAACAATAGTCGACACATCTGTCAACAATGGTCATCCCATCCGCCTTGCCGCACCGAACAATTCACAGATGAGCCGACAAAGTCACAGACACAGAGACCCAAAGCGCAAAAAAAACGGGGCTCAGGATATCTTCAGTAGGTTCGTTAATACCAATTCCAGTTTAGTGTGTGC
>ONMG01000322.1 GCA_900318855.1 uncultured Prevotella sp. | reverse complement strand
TTCTGGACCTGAGGGATTAGTGCTGGGCGCTCCCGACGGGGAGGTCTATGTGAGGGGCGTAAGGGCTGCGGAGTATGAGATTTCCTCAAATGGTAATAGAACACAGCCGTTGCTCGTCGATGTGGAGCACCTTGCGGGGAAGCCGCTCCTTAAGGTACTGCTCGACGGTAGGCAAATTTTTTGTGCAGCTGTAGATTCGGCGCGCTACGAGTTTGAGGCACCTATGCCCGCTGTGTCCAGACGCACGAGGAGCCGTTATGTGGTGCTTGCCTCTGGCAGGGTCGTCCAGAAAGGCATGGTGGAGCGTACACCGCAGAGGACAGCCTCATTGGCCGACTATGTGGATACCAGCATCGGTACGGCACACTCACGCTGGATGATAGCACCGGGTCCGTGGATGCCTTTTAGTATGGTGAAGCTTAGTCCTGACAACCAGAATATGGGTTGGCAGGCAGGCTATCAGCCGACATTCGAGACATTGGGCTGCTTCAGCCACATACACGAGTGGACTATGGGCGGACTTGGTGTCATGCCCACCAATGGCAAGTTGTTTACAAAGGTAGGAGACCAGTTTAGACCTGACGAGGGCTACCGCTCGCGGATAGACAAGTCCTCGGAGCAGGCACCGCTGGGCTATTATCGCGTATTCCTCACCGACACGCAGATAGACGCGGATGTGACGGCCACCGAGCGTGCAAGCTTTATGAAGTTCAAGTTTCCTCAGGACAAGGACGGACGATTGATGATTGACCTGCACATACAGGCAGAATACGACTACAAGATAGTGGACGTGAAGGTGGACAAAGTGGGCGGAAACCGCATAGAGGGTCGCTGTCACCAACTTTCACCGCGTCCCACAGTGTGGAGCAATGATGCGGACCAGGAATACACCGTTAATTTTGTGATGGAGTTCGACGCTCCTATAAAGAAAGTGGGTGGCTGGAAGAACGACAGCCGCTTTGAGGGTGGCACCTTGCAAGGCTGTAATCTCAAGGATGCCGGAATGTATGTGGAGTTCGACACCAAGACTCACCCTGTAGTCCAGGTGAGAACCGGCATATCGTTGGTGAGCATTGCCAATGCGGCCGAAAATCTCAAGAAAGAGATCACAGACCCCTTTGGCTGGAACTTTGACGCAGTGGTGCAGCATCAGAAGGCGGTGTGGAATAACATCTTTGACCGCGTGAAGATTACAACCAGCGACAGGATGGAGAAAGTGCGTTTCTACACCAATATGTACCGTGCGCTCTGCCGTAACCGATGGAGTGACGTGAACGGAGAATGGATGACACCTGACGAGAGGGTGGGACGCTTCGCCAATCCTGACCACATGGCCCTTGGCTGTGATGCCTTTTGGAACACGTTCTGGAACCTTAACCAGTTCTGGAACCTCGTAACACCAGAATGGTCATCGCGCTGGGTACACTCGCAGCTCGCCATGTACGATACCAGTGGCTGGCTGGCTAAGGGACCTGCGGGCATGGAGTATATTCCCGTCATGGTGGCCGAGCATGAGATTCCGCTCATGGTCTCGGCATGGCAGATGGGCATAAGGGACTACGACCCCCAGAAAATGTTTGAGGCCATCAAAAAGATGCAGACAACTGCAGCCGCGCACGTGGCAGGCGGTTTTGCGGGAAACCGAGACCTCATGCCTTATCTGAAGTATCACTATGTACCCTTTGAGAAAGGCCGTTTCTCCAATACAATGGAATATTCCTTTGACGACTGGACCGTGGGGCAAATGGCCAAGGCACTGGGCAGATATACGGACTACAGCACTTTTAACAACAGGGGGTACTGGTGGCGGAATGCCATCAATCCTGAGAGCGGTTACTGCCAAATGAAAGATACATTAGGCCGGTTTGTGAAAGACTTTGACCCGTTCCATTCGGGTGCCAACTCGCAGTACGTGGAGGGAAATGCTTGGCAGTTGACCTATTTCGTGCCGCAGGATGTGCCGGCACTCATCTCGATGATAGGCCGCAAGAATTTTACAGACAGACTGGAATGGGGTTTTACGGCCAGTGAGCCGTGGCGGTACAATGCGCCCAACGACCAGTATTGGGACTATCCCGTGGTGCAGGGTAACCAGCAGTCTATGCATTTTGCTTTCCTGTTCAACTGGGCCGGAAAACCGTGGCTCACGCAAAAATGGTCAAGGTCCATCATTGACCGTTACTACGGATGTGGAACCGCTAACGCATATCTTGGTGATGAGGACCAAGGGCAGATGAGCGCATGGTTTGTCATGGCGGCCTTAGGCCTGTTCCAGACCGACGGCGGCTGCCGAACGGATCCCATCTATGAGATAGCCAGTCCACTGTTTGAGAAAGTGGAGATAGACTTGGGCGGAAGATATGGACGCGGCGAGAAGTTCACCATTATCGCACACAATGCGTCAAGAAAAAACAAGTATGTACAGCGGGCTACGCTCAACGGACAGGAACTCAATACATTCAGTTTTCCTGCCGCGGAATTGCTCAAGGGCGGTAGCCTTGACTTGGAAATGAGTGATAAGCCAAACTATAATTGGGGAATTGGACAATGAAAATGAACGTTGCAAAAAACAAGCGTATGACAAAGGGTGCAAAATATGCAAATAGAGTGGGAAGTCTATTGTTAGTAATTGTCACAATGCTGGCGATGTGTCCTGTGGGAGTCAAGGCCCAGACGATGCACCTTTCAAAATATGTAAATCCCAATATCGGAACGGCTCATTGCAGGTGGTTCTTCTACACCCCGGCTGCAGTCCCGTTTGGCATGGCCAAGCCTGCTCCATCCACCGACGGTCACCTCGGCAACCCAAGTGGCTGGGAGGCGGTGGGCTACGACTGTCGCCATCGGTCCATAGAGGGCTTTGCTAACTTTCATGAGTTTCAGATTGGGGGCGTGGTTTTTGCTCCGACTGTAGGCCGACTGCTGACCTCTCCGGGAGAATTGGATAATCCTGACGAGGGCTATCGCTCGCGTTTTGACAAGCGCGACGAGACTGCACGTCCCGGTTACTATTCGGTGATGCTGAAAGACTATGGTGTGAAATGTGAGCTGACAGCCTCTAAGCATGTGGCTTTCCACCGTTACACTTTTCCCAAATCGGAACAGGCTCACGTCATCTTCGACATCGGCCACAAGCAGGGTGAGAGTGGGGAAGTAAAAGATGCCTTTGTAAGGTGTTCCAAAGACGGCACAGTGGAAGGCTATGTCACAACGTTGCCCGTCTATGTGAACATCTATCAGAAAGGGGCTGATGTAAAGATGTACTTTTATGCCAAAGTCAGCAAGAAGCCCACGTCGATAGGAACTTTCCTTTCAGGGAAGATAAGTGATGGTGTCGGGTCCGTCAAGGGGAAAGGCTGTGGTGCTTATATGACGTTTTCCACCGCTGAGGAAGAGCCTGTAGAAATTAAGGTAGGCTTGTCTTACACCTCCATTGAACATGCTCGGGAGAACATGCTTGCCGAGGCTGACGGCATCTCTTTTGATGACGCGAGGAGGCAGGCTGAGGAAGTCTGGGACGACTATCTCGGCCGTATTGCTGTTGAGGGTGGAAAATATGAGGACAAGGTGAAATTCTATACGGGACTGTACCATGCCCTGCTTGGACGCGGGCTGGCCAGTGATGTATGTGGAGCCTATCCAAAGAATGACGGCACGGTGGGGCAGATACCTTGCGGAGACGACGGTAAGCCGCTATTCCACCACTACAACACCGATGCAATTTGGGGCGGTTTTTGGAACCTTACACAGTTGTGGGCGCTTGCCTATCCCGAATATTATAGTGACTGGGTGAAAAGCCAGCTGCTTGTCTATAAAGATGCGGGATGGCTGGGAGACGGCATAGCCTGTAGCCGCTATGTGTCCGGAGTTGGAACTAATTTTACCGGACTGGCTATTGCCTCAGCCTATAACTGTGGCATACGTGACTTCGATGCTAATCTTGCTTTTGAAGCGGCCCTGAAAAATGAGGTGGAATGGAAAGACCGTAAAGAGGGTGCGGGGAAAATGGATGTACGCCAGTTCGTAACCCGCGGATATTGTCCTTACGAGACAAGATTCGCCATGAACACTTCTGACGAGGGCTCCGGCTTCGCAGCCTCGCACACTTTGGAGTACAGCTTCAGTAGTTTCGCAGTGGCTCAATTTGCCAAGTTGCTTGGTCGAAGAAGCGATTACAGACGATTGGAGAAGCTCTCACATGGCTGGGAATATCTCTACGACCCGTCCGTCAGGCTCATCCGCCCCAAAGACACGCAGGGACATTTTATAAGCGACTTCGACCCGTTGGCTCCATGGAAAGGCTTCCAAGAGGGCAATGCCGTCCAATATACATTCTATGTACCCCATCACATCAATCAGTTGGTGAGAAGAATGGGGCGTGACGAGTTTAATAACCGTTTGGATAGTATTTTCATTCTTTCAGAAAAGAGCCTGTTTGGCGGTGGTACCACCATCGATGCCTTTTCAGGCTTGCATGCGCTCTATAATCACGGCAACCAGCCTAATCTTCATATTTCATGGCTTTTTAATTTCTCGGGGAAACCTTGGCTGTCGCAGAAATGGGTACGTCGCATTCTTGATGAGTTCTATGGCTCGGAGGAGGTTCATGGCTATGGCTACGGCCAGGACGAGGATCAGGGACAGTTGGGAGCATGGTATGTGATGTCGGCATTGGGACTGTTTGACGTAAAGGGACTGACGGAGCCATCTCCGGCATTTAGTGTTGGCGTTCCGCTGTTCGACAAAATCACCATCAGCCTAAATGGCAATTACTACAAGGGGAAACGATTTGTGATAGAGCAGAAAAGGCGGTCGGATGATGATTGCTATGTAAAGCGTGTCGAGCTTAATGGTAAAGAGATGAAATGTCTTCAATTGCCCTTTAAGAGCATTTGTGACGGAGGGCGTCTTGTTGTCAATTCCTCGTCAACGCCTAATACATTGTTAACTAAGTAGCATTTAATCGATGGAGTCTAAGCGAATTCTAAAAGTATTGCCGGTCCTGTTCGGCTTTTTCATAATGGGTTTCTGCGATATCGTCGGTATCGCATCAGACTACGTGCAGAGGACCTTTGACTGGTCATCTACCATGACCGGGTTTATACCCTCAATGGTTTTCGTGTGGTTCTTGTTTCTTGGTATCCCCGTTGGAAACATGATGAACAAATGGGGAAGGAAGAACACGGTCCTTATTAGTTTGGTTATTACCATTATAGGAATGATGCTGCCTTTAATTGACTACACGAGTCCGACCTGCATCGCTGCGTTCATGTTGCTTGGCATAGGAAATGCCATTCTGCAGGTATCACTTAATCCGCTACTGACCGATGTGGTGAATGGCAGTTATGCTACATCTGCTCTTACTGCCGGACAAGTCATCAAGGCAGTGTCTTCCCTGTTGGGGCCTGAGTTCATACTTATTGCCATGGGAATATTTGGTGAGGCACATTGGTACTATTGCTTCCCCATTATGGGCGCAATAACAATAGTCTCGGCTCTATGGTTAGCTCTCACGCCCATAGCCAGCAATAAAACAGCGGAAGAGGGGATAAGCATGATTTACACATTCAGATTGCTTAAGGACCCTAAGGTGTTGTTGCTCTTTTTGGGTATTTTCTTTATCGTAGGCGTTGATGTCTCGACTAATTATATAAGCTCGAAGCTTATGGCCCAGCGTTTCAGTTGGGCTGAGACACATGCAAAATGGGCTCCTCAGGTTTACTTCCTATGTCGTACCGTTGGAGCTTTCGTTGGTGTCTTATTGTTGCCGCATGTTAGAGAGATACGCTATTTTAGATATAATATAGTGGCTTGTCTGCTTGCTCTTTTTATGCTGTTGCTTTTCGTGAACCCAGTTATTAACCTTGTTTGCATTGGATGTGTAGGTTTTTTTGCCTCCTCAGTGTTCTCAATCATCTATTCGATAGCATTGAGGTATAAGCCTGATGAGGCCAACCGCATGTCAGGCCTGATGATAACGGCCATTGCCGGAGGAGGATTGGTAACACCGTTTATGGGATTCTCTATCGATATGGCAGGCATCTCCGGGGGTGTCTTGGTTACGTTGTTATGTGTTTGCTATCTTGTGTTTTGCGCCTTTGCGGTTAAAAATTATTGACCGTAAATTTGCATCATATCTTTAAACATAATTATCTTTGCTGACGAATTATATGTTCAAACAAAATATGAAAGCGATAAAAGTATTCGTTCTACCGTTGGTGGCCTTGCTCTGTAGTATTCCTTCATGGGCAGGAGATGGTAAAAAACATAATCCAGACAGCCTACGCCTGGCCAAGGAGATCATGCAGGATGCACGGCTCGACAGTGTCAATGCGATGGCCAAACAGTTGCTTACGCAGGGCTTCAATGCCGGGAGCACCTATTCGCAGGTATGGTGCCGGGACTTAAACACGTTCATTGAGTTGGCCTGCGACGTTGTGCCGGCGAAAAACGTGCGTGGAGCCTTGCTCGTCTTCTTCAAGTTGCAGCAGCCCAACGGCGAGATGATTGACGGGTATGTGACCAAGGATCAATTCAACTGGGATGATAACCATGCCTACTACTCCAAACTGGCTCCCAAACACGTGGGTTTCAAGAATACGGTGGAGACCGACCAGGAGACATCTCTTATTCAGGCGGTGTATAAATATATTGCCAAGACGGGTGACAAGTCGCTTCTGCAAGAGAAGGTGGGAAAGAAAACCGTAGCAGAGCGCATCCACGACATGATTGCCTACCTGAAGAAGGAACGCTACAACACGAAATACGGGCTTCTGAGTGGCGCGACAACGGCCGATTGGGGTGACGTACAGCCGTTGTCTGATGATGTTGTCGATGTGAATGCTGACACGCGATGGGCTATCGATGTCTATGACAATGCGATGCTGCTCATAGCCCTCGACGATATGCAGAAGATGGGCATTGCCACGGAGGATGATGCGACGCTCCGACGGTCGGTTGCCCGCAACGTGCGAAAATATCTTTGGGATGCGGACAGGCAGAAGTTCCGTGCGCATATCTATGTAGGTGAGTCTCCAGTACCTGGCGATTTCAATGAGGATCAAGTCTATTATCACGGCGGCACTGCTGTGGCTATCGAGGCCGGTCTGCTGTCGCGTCACGAGATAGCTGAGGGCAACGGGGCCATGTTGCGTGATGTTGATTTGTCAGGAATGCCGACTATTGGTCTGACGCTTTACCCAACCTATCCCGAGGGATGGTTTCACGGTGGAATGGCTAAGCCCTATATCTATCAGAATGGTGGCGACTGGACTTGGTTCGGAGGGCGCATGATACAACAGCTTGTCAGGTATGGTCTCGTACAGCAAGCCTATCTTGAGATGAAGCCTATGATAGACCGCGTCATCAAGAACAAAGGCTTCTACGAATGGTACGGACAGGGTAATGTGCCCAACGGCTCCGGCAATTTTAAAGGCTCTGCCGGCGTTCTGTATAAAGCAATACAGATGTTGCGAGACTGGGCCAGGGACAAAGCTAAGCAGGAGTAGAGAAATTACCCCTCATCAGCTTCTTTCTGGTCTTTGCCCGCCCTTCATTCTTGTCGTCACATACCGTCCTTCTGACCTCATCTGCGGACTCGGTTTGCCTCAGGCTCATCTCCCTGTACTTGATGATGGCTTTCAAGCGCCTGGCGAGGGAATCCCGTTGTGCCATTTCGCAATCATCAGACTTGACCTCAGCAATCCGTGCCTCAATGTCGCTGCGTCTGACTCTGATGGTCTCGACACCGCCATGATAGAACATCAGTACACCGTTATCATCCTTTGATTCTCCACGCTTGTAGTTGAACCCGCGTGCAATGTTCATCAGCTGCCCCTCGGTCGTAAAACTGTACCCGAACATCCGTCCGATGTCATTTTGCTGGTCCTCGCAGACGACCCGGTTGAGTGCGGCATTGAGCCTGCGATAG
>ONMG01000323.1 GCA_900318855.1 uncultured Prevotella sp. | reverse complement strand
CCACTTCATCATGTCGTACTTCACGTGGGTCACCATCATACCGGTAGGCAGTGAGGCTGGAGTCCAAGTGCCCGTCTGACGGTTTTCCAAGATGAGGTATTCCTTACTGTTGAAGGGATTGCGGATAAGGGCAGCTTGGGTGCTCTCGCCCTGGTTGGGGTCGGTCAGCGTGACAGCTTGGTCGTCAGTGAGTTCGGGGATACTGAGCCAGCCCATGTAGCTCTTCTCGTAGGCTGTATAGCCAATAGGAGCGTAAGTGCCGTTAAAATAGGCTCCCATATCCATAATGGACCAAACGCCAAATGAGTTTTGGTCGGTGTAATTGTAATCGGTGGCATAGAAATCGGGCAGTCCGAGAGCATGACCGAATTCATGGCAGAGCACACCCATGCCCATCAATTGATTGCCGCTATAGAGCTCATTGCCTACGAAATAGGATTTGAATCGGTAGCCGGAGATGGTAGTATCAAAGTCTAACTCGTGGGGCCATACGCTCTCTGCCGGCCCCCCTGTGGCTTCGCCTTGGCCTGCGTAGATTACCATGACGTTGGGAATACTGCCATCAACCACATATTTGGAGAAGTCGGCCTGGTGCTCATCTATAGCCTTCTGTACAGCCTCTTTAATCATGGTCACTACATTCTTGTCTCTGCCGGCAGTGCCATTGCGGTTGCCGCCGTAGTAAGCCCGGGCACTGTCGAGTGTCACCTTGGCCACAACATCGAATGAGGGAACGAACAGCCCGTTGCTCTGTGCCTTGAAATAGTCCTTTACTGAGCCTACTTCAACACTTTCCTCACTGTAGCCTTCCTTGTTGAGATAGCGGGTGTACTTTTCAACATCGTGGCCTTGCTGGAAATCGACATCAGAATAGGCGACAAGTATGACAGGGACGGTGAGATTGCCCAGGCTGCTTACTGCACCGAGAGCACTCTTGCCGTATTGCCCCAGACCGTCGGAGGTTGAAGCATAGTGTAACTTCATCGGAGCTTCGCGGCGGGTGAGTCGGCGCAGCGATGGTGTGGCTGGCGTTATCGTGTCGTTGCTGAGGAAAGCAAGCTCTGAAGCTGTGCGCTCAGCAGCCTCGTGAGCCACGACGGAGGAGGCCACAATTTGGCCGTTCACAAGCGACGCGTAGCACAGGTCGCCTTTGGAATTGGGATAGACTACTTTGCCATCCTCAGTAGTGAAGAAAGCACAGTAGGATTCACCATTTCTATATACTTTTATGGTTGTACCATCACTCTGTTTCATGGTGATGGGAATACGCTCAGGGCGTATGGCCTGGACTCCTAAAGAGCAGAGAGTTAAGGCCAGGCCCAAGAATAGTGATTTACGCATTTTGAGATGATTTGTTTGTTATGAATAGATTGCAAAGTTAGCGAAAGAGGAAAGAACTGCCAAAAGAAAACTGGTATTTCTTAAGAAGAAGGACTAAAAAAGTTGGAATTATTACATTCTGGATGATTCTAAGAATCATTATATGTTAAAGCTGTGTGACAATAGACTTTAGACATACCTTATTGCTTGGAACTACTTCGATAAAGTTACAGGCAGAAGCCATTGTAACGTAGCTTGGCGAAAAAGGGACACGACCATCACAGGCCATGCCCCCCTACTTAAAAGATGTGTGTATCTAAAGTAATAAAATTATTTCTGAATCCTCTTGATACCATTCTCGATGACAATGCCCTTGTAGTTCTTGTCCACCTGCTGACCAGCGAGGTTGTAGATGCGGCCGTCAGCCTTCTTCTCGGCAGTAGTCTTGATGCCGTTGATGCCTGTAGTCGTTGACTCAGGAGTGAAAGTTACTCCATTAAAATAACCGTAGGCATAGCGCTGACCCTCAGAGTCTGCCTTGGAGCAGATAATATAGTAGCGGCCATAAGTTGCATCATTATCATCGCTGAAAGTCACAACCCTGTTCGAGGAAATCTTAACGGGGATCTGTGTCTTGGTATAGTCAGTGGTGATATAGCCTTCCTGTTCGGCAGCCTTTATGGCATACATTCCCATGTAACTTCCATAGGTGGCCTTCTCATTTGTGTCCAACCATGACATAGGATACATCTTGCTTCCAGCATCCACATAGCCCGTGGAATCGCCTTCGTTGACGTTCACCTCAATACGCGTACCGGGAACACCGCCGTAGATGTCCATCAGACCATCCTCGAACTGAGAGTTGTCGATATAGACAGGAGCCTCAAATCTTGTCCAACTGCCGTTTACGGTGCGTGCACCTGCCTGCTTGCCGTTGGCACGGTAAAGACCCTTGGCGTTGAAGGCACCCACGTACAGCTGGCCCTGATACTCGCCCGACTCTATGACATAGCCGAAGCCGGAGAGGGAATCAGCAAGAGCGAAATTCTTGGTGTTCTCGTCATACTTCAGTACAAGGTCTGTGGCGAACTTCACATAGCCTTCTCGCTCATCGGGCTTGAAGGCTACGAAGATGACCTTAGTGGTGTCAGTTTTGTTCTCGGAATTGGTCAGATAAACCTGCTTCTCATCACTGGCATACTGATAGCTGGGGACGGTGAGTGTGTTCGATGTGGCATCGTAGTCGCCGTACACATAGAAGTCGCCGCAAAGCGTAGCCTTCTTCACTTTGTAGGTCTGGCCGTTCTGAGTGATAGTGGCATCTGCGATGGTGTCGTTGTAGGTCTCATAGAAGTCGTCGGTCTCGTCGTAAGCTGTAGTGATGTAGATACCGTTGACATCATTGCTGGATGCGACCTTAGCCATGGCCTTGGAGCTGCTCTTGACGAGCTGCGAGGGTGAGAAAGCTTTCATGTTCTGTGAGAGCTTCTCGGCGTTGGCGATGCGTACTACCTGGCGCTTGGGAAGCGTCTGGGCGGATGCTGACAGACTTAATACTGCCAGACAAGCCAAAAGTAATGTTTTTCTCATAAACCTAATAATTTAAATTATTGATATTTGAGGGTGCCGCCTGCTTCAAGGCGACACCCCGTGAAGCAAATTAATTCTTAAAAGGATAGTGGACTTCATTTGCCGACAGAGTGAACACATTAGTCGGCTCCTTGATGTCGGTGAACTTGATGTAAGTGGGACGGCGCTGATTGTCGGTCTCCAGCTTGAAGCGGCGGGGACGTCCGCCCAGACCTGCGAAGGTCTTGATGACGGGGTCGAGCTTGAATTTGTTGATGTAGCTGGTGGCAGTCTTGTTGGTAGCACCACTCTTTTCGTATTTGATGCTCACTTCGTCACCGGCCTCGTTGGGTTCCACAAGACTCATGGAGACAAAGCCATAGTCGCCTCCGGCTTGGAAATGGAATCCGAACTTACCCTGATAGGTGCCGATGAAAGCCCAGTAGAGGGTCTGCTCAGTGCCGTTGACACCAGCCGTCTTGAGTACCTCCTCAAAGGCATTCCACTTCGGCAGAGCGTAGGAGCCAAACTGGCTCTTGACAAAGAACCAGGCTCCGCTCTGCAGGCTTTGGTAGATTGGCGGAACCTCGGTTTCGAGCCACAGATTCTTCACACCTTCGGGATAGAAGCGCTCATAGGTGTCGCCCTTGGCAAAGTTGGTTATCTTCACGCCGTCGACATTCACGGTGTCGTAGAGTTTGTAGCCCTGGGGAGTGACGATGAAGGGAGCCACCACCTGCTTGGTGGTGCTGTCGTTGTCGAGATAGGAGAAGACGAGGCGGCGATAAGACTGCGTGACCTTCACCTCACGCTTCACGCTGTCGCCCATGAGGGTGTAGGAGCGCGAAGCCATGTAGTTCTCCGTGGCATCCACCTCCTTGAGATAATCGCTCCAAGTGGTATTGTTGTCCATGGCATACATGATAATCTTGTTACCATGCTTACGGCCCTGAAGAACAATCTTGTCGGCTGAGACCGACATGACACGGAACTCGAAGTCACCATATAAGCCCTCTCCTGCGGTGCCGATGCCATCAACATTTTTAGGATCAGAGAAGTAATGGAACACGGAGTTGTAGCCGTCGAACGAAAGCACGACACCCTGGCTTTGGTCGACTGTGTAATGCGATGTAGCAGTGACGAGGTTGCCGTTGCTGTCGAAACCGGCTTCCTGCTTCTTGCCCATCTTCTCGGCTGCCACTGTGACCTCGTCACCGGAGAACTTGCACAGTATATTGTAACCGCCGTAGGTCATATCGCCATAGTACTCCATGCGCCAGCCGTTGGGAGCAGCAAGGAGTGCCTGCTTGGCATTGCTGACAGCCTCGGCAGCACGCTCAGAGGCTGACTTATCGAAATAATTGTCCACCTCGGAGGTACAGGCCGAGAAGGCCAGCACCGTAGCGAGGAGGGCGAATAGATAGTTTATCCTTTTCATATTGTCTGTGATGCTTTAGCGTTGAAGAATCAGTTTTTGCTCAGATCGCGCAGATTGAGCTGCAGGGCCTCGCCCGAGCGACGGAGCACTACCTGACGGAGACTGTCGATATCGATGTTCCAGCTGTCTCTGAAATATTCCTTAACCATCGTGAGCTTCTTCGTGATGATTTCTGCACCCGATGTGCCGGCCTTCTCAAGAATGCCGTTCCAGGCTTTGTCGGACATCGTTACATACGTAGCGAAGGTCTCAGCAAAGTCCTCATTGTACTCGCTGCTGGCATAACCTGACACGAAGCCCATGGGAGCAGCCTTGGTATCGTCGATGTTAATCCAGTCGGAAGAGTGATAACTGCCTGCACTGATGGTCTGGAAGTCGGTGGAGTAGTTCTTCTGCTGCGTGAGGATGTGGCAGAACTCGTGATGCATCGTGTGGAAGAACCCGTAGTTGAGGTCGATGGGAGTGGCATTGTGGTCGGAATACCAGTCGTCGACAACGATGCGTGGATTGTCAATGTCGAGTGCATTGACACCATAGAGCATAATCTTCAGACCGCCCTCGGCCGTACCGAGAATCCGCTCGCCATTGCTGTTGTATTCGTAAGAACCGATGAGCTGCATCTGTCGCGGGCAGTAGGACTTGAGGAAGTTCTGTCCGGCCACCTCGGTATAAGCATCGAGCCAGATGTGCTTCACCAATATAGCCAAGGCTTTAGAGCGGTTGTACTCTGCCGGGACGACATTGTAGCTACGGTCGCTCAAACGGTCGTTGTAGCGATACTGGAAATCGATGTTGTATGGCTCGAGATAGTTCTTGGCAAGCCAAATGTCGAACTCGTTCTTGGTGGCGACGCTATCGGCATCGAAGACACTCGTACTGCTCAGTTCGTCATCCGAGCATCCGGTAAGAACTACCGTGGATGCCGATAACAGGAGCATTGCAAAAAGAAATATCTTTTTCATCATTTTTGCTTGTTAAGGGTTTAACGGGGGTTGGCAGTGATACCTGCCTGCAGGATATCCGTAGGTATCTGGATAGCGCCACGAAGATCTCCGGCCTTGAAGACAACAGGATCCTCACGGCTGAGCATGTGGCTATACTCGATACCGTAGCGTTTGAGGTCGTAGAAGCGCAAGCCCTGGAGCATAGTCTCAAGGCGGCGCATGTGGAGTATCATCTCGATGACATTTTCCTGATCGCCTGACTCCACGGTGAAGCCCTGAGGATGGAGCTCCTTGCGCACCGAACGGTCGCGGTTACCCTCAAGGACGGCAGGAGCATAGTCCAGTTTGTCATAGAAGTCGTTGATGAGCTGCAGGGTGAGTACGGGACGTTTCTGAGTTCCTTCCTCAGCCTTGCAGTGGGAGTTTACCCATAGGTTCATGTCGGCGATTGCATGGGTGTAGTCCTTCTTGAGCGCATAGGCCTCAGCGCGTACAAGGAGCGTCTCGTCGGCAGTGAAGGCTGCATCCACCACATGGGGATAACCCGAGCCTGCCACCTTATCGGTGTATTCAAAGAATTCCTCCAACTTGGGGAACACAGCACACTGATTGTTACCATAGAGCATCGTGGCCCAGTAAAGGGTGTTGTTGCTTGAACCGCTGCCCCAGGGCATTGTAGCCCAGTAGGTCTCATAAGCCGCAATACTGTAGTTATGGCCGTAGCGGCTTGAACCAGCATACGACACATAGCGTGCTGCCGTGGAATAAGCGGGAAGGAGCAGGAAGTTGGCCTTCTCGGTAGTCTTCACGTAGAGATTACCCTTATCCTCACGTCCTATAGTAATATACTCTGTATAGTCGCGGAGCAACGAAGCGGGGTCGTCGCCTAAAGCTTTTGTCGCGTAGGTGATGGCCTTGTCATAGTTCATATAATAAAGGTTGAAGCGCGCTGCAAAAGCGTAGGCAGCCTTCAGATTCCAGTGATACTTGGGCACCGTGTAAAGATTGTCATCGACATTAGGCAGAGCCTCCTCGATGTCCTGGTTGATATGAGCATAGAGCTCAGCCAGTGTGCCACGGTCGTACTTGGCATTGTAGTCGGTCTGCGGAGTTGTGGGGTAGGGCAGTCCCATATACTCTTTTGCCTTTGCCGGATTCCACGCCATGCAGAAAGTAGTGGCCATCTGCAGCATACTGTAGGCGCGGCAGAGCTTGGCTTCTGCAAGCTGTCCGCTCAGCTGAGTTGTGTCGCCCATGCTCTTGATAGCTTCAATGGCCTGATTAGCCGATGCCACGCTCTTGTAGAAGCCATTCCAGATTTGGTAGGGTGAATCGTTGCTCGTCACGTCGACATCCTTCATGCGATAAAGCTCGTCAGCAAGGTCATCGGTGGTATAGCTGGTTCCATTGTTGCCCACGTTGTCGGAGCTCAGTTCGTTGATGGCGATGTTGGTCACCGTGGGGTAGCAGGACGTGAGGAACTGAGTAATCTTGTCTTTGTCGTTGAGCTCGGCTCTGTCATCGGGCAGCTTGTCAAGATAGCTGTCACAAGAGCTGAAGCCTATAGCAACGAGACCGAAGAGCATATACTTTATTTTCATATTTCTTTTTCCTATTTTGATTAAAGATTAGATACCCATACGCAGTGTGAAGGTGAACTGGCGAGCCATAGGCACGGCCACACCACCGGTATTCATGAACTCGGGATCCTGTCCGTTGAGCTTCTTGTCGGCGTAGAGCAGGAAGAGGTTGGTGCCCTGGAGCTTGAGATTCATTGTTGAGAGTCCGAGGTGACGGATAAGCGAGTAGGGCATGTCGTAGCTCAGTGATATCTCTTTCATACGGATGAAGTCACCCTTCGCGGTGCGGTTATGCGAGTAGTTGTAAGCCGTATAGGCACGGCTCAGATAACTGTCGCTCTGAATCTGACGCAGGTCGACTATTACAGGGATATCTGTCTTTGCCTCGTTGCCTGTACTGACCCAACGATTCTTGAATTCCTTCGGCATAGCATAGAGGTCGGAGTAGGAAAGATAGAAGGCGGGGTCGAGGCGCACCTTGTTTCCGGCAGAATAGGTGATGAACACATTCAGACGGAGGCCTTTGTAGGTGAACACGTTGCCCAAAGAGCCTGTGATAGTTGGGTCGGTAGGACCTTCGTAGATGAGGTGCGAGAGGTCGTACGACTGGAAGTCGATATCGCTTGTTGTAAGGTTGCCATCCTGATTGATGAAGGTGGGCAGACCCTTGTTGTTAAGACCCTTGAAATCGATCGAGAAGAGCGCACGGTAGGGATAGCCCTCCATCGTGAAACCATTGCCGGAAACCATATCAATGATGCGGCTGCGTGAATCGAGTGATGTAACCTCACTCTTGGAATGGGAGAAGATGAAGTCCGTAGTCCAACTGAAATCTTTCTTCTCGATATTCTTTGTGGAGATAGTCAGCTCCTCACCGTTCGACTTCATGGAAGCTACGTTGGCGTAAACTCTGGCTGCACCATTTACACCTGTGGTGCGCTTGGGACCAATCAGGTCGTAGTTGTTACGGCGATAGTATGCAAACTCTACGTTGATACGGTTGTTGAGGAATCCGAGGTCGGCACCGAGGTTGAACTCATGCTTCTTCTCGTAGGTGAGCTCCGGGTTTGCAAAGCTGTATATTTGCAGTCCCGACTCTATGTCGCTGCTGAATGGGCGGTAGGGGTTATAGCTCTGAATGATAACCATAGAGTTGGTCACGGCAGGCTTGTCACCGGTGAGCGAGTAGCTGGCCTTCAGGGTCGCGTGTGTGAGGGTAGGGGCGAGGTTCTTGAACCATGTTTCCTCGTGAGCGTTCCATGCACCGGAGATGTTCCATGTAGGCAGCCAACGGGCACTGCGGGCTTTGCCAAGAAGGTTGCTTCCCTCATAACGGAAGGTTCCGTTGATGGTGTAGCGGCGCTTGTAGGAGTAAGTGGCCGTGCCGAAGAAAGAGGACTCGCGGCTATAGCCGTTAGTCAGCGAGTAGTAGGGCGAGTTCTCCTCGCTCGACTGCTTGAAGAACCGGTAGTCGTATGAGGGCAGCATACCCATTTCATACTGCATACCTACGCCGTTGAAATAAGAGCGATTGCGGTCCACGGTGTTCACCTCCATACCTCCATAGAGGTTGAGGATGTGAATATCGTTGTAGACATCATTGTAAGCAGCAGTAGCGCGGAAGTCCCAGCTGTTCATCTTGTACTTGGTCTCACGGTAGAAACCGCCTCGGGGCAATACGCTCACTTTGAGAGAGTTGGGTACGTCGGGGTCGAGATAGAGCCAGGGGTTGGCATCACGCATGGTGGCATCATCCATAGCACGGAAGGCCATAGCCATGTTCGACTGCTCGGTGATGTTGTGAGCCTGAGTGGTAGTGGAGAACTTGTAAGCACCCAGCACGCTCAGTTCCACCTTGGTGATGGGACGATACTTGAGCTCGGCCTGATACTTCATGTCGACCACGTCGTATTTCATATAGTTGTTGTCAAGTTCATGCTTGATATTGAAGGGAGCGTAGTTGCGGATGTAGTACTCATTGGGGTCAAGCGTACGAGATGAGGTCAAAGCGTAGGAGTAGGGGTTGATATCGAAGTCTCGCGACACCTCACCTGTGAGAGCATTAGTGCTTTGACTGGTAGTTCCTGGTGCTTCCTGCTTACGGTAACTTGCATTTCCAATCATGTTGAGCGATACCCTATTATTTATATTATAGGTGGCGTTGATATTTGCTGTGTAGCGCTCAACCTTGCTACGTCGTGTCCACCCCGGGTCGTTGAGTACACTGAACGAAGTGTAATACTGAGCTTTGTCGGAACCGCCACTGAAGCTGATAGAGTGGTTCTGTTGGATGGAATTGCTGAAGAGCTCGTCAAACCAGTTCGTGTTTCTGTACTCTGCAGTCTTGAGATAGTCACGCATCGCCTCGTCGGTGTTAGCAAGATAGAACTCGCCCGTACTGGGATTATAGGTGTTCATCAAGTGATACATCTTTCCGAAGACACCACTGTTGGAGGCACGGTAAGAATTCATGAATGAGAAGAAACCGTTCTTGTACATTTCGCGGTATACCGACATCTGCTCCTGCGAGTCCATGATGTTGAACTGACTGTAGCTTGGTTTCAGCCTCATCGTGAACTCTCCGGTATAATTGATATGCGACGTTCCGGCACGACCACGCTTTGTGGTAACAACGATCACACCAGCCATGGCGCGAGCACCATAGATGGAGGTAGCGGAACCGTCCTTGAGGATTTCAAAACTTGCGATGTCGTCTGCGTTGAGTCCAGCAATAGCATTAGAAATGACGGTGGTGGCGTCTCCCGACGAAAGTTGGTCTGCATCTACTTCAGTAACATCTTCCATAATCACGCCATCAACCACCCACAGAGGCTTTGATGAACCATAGATGGAGGTAGCTCCGCGTACTCGGATTTTCGGTGCTGTTCCGAATGTTCCACTGACGTTCTGCACACTCACGCCTGCCGCGCGTCCTTCCAACGAACGCGAGATGTCGGAGATACCGTCAAGTTTGGCTTTCTCAACGTCCACCTTTGTGGCTGCTCCCGTGAAGAGGCGTTTGTCCATCTTCTGCATACCTGTCACCACGACCTCACCCAACTGATGGGAACTCTGGTCGCTTTCCATGTGAATCGTCATGTTCTGCCCACCCTTCACGGTCATGGTCTTCATGCCGATGTAAGAAATCACTAACTGTGGGTTTGCCACTGTTGTCGTGAAACTGAATTTTCCGTCGACGTCGGTGGCTGCTCCCACTGCGGTACCCTTCACTTTTACTGAGGCACCGATTGCAGGTTCGCCATCATCACCGAAGACGGTTCCTGAAACTGTGGTCTGGGCGGATGCCAAGCCTACAAAAAACAGCAGGCATGCCAGAACCAAGCCAAGTCTTTTTCCCATAAATCCTCTTTATTAAATTAACAATTATATTACTTCAAATGCACATTTATTAGCTCCTTGAGGCGCTTGTAGTATGTGGGGCTTCATCCCCCACCCTTCATTTCCCGACTCTCAAAACGGGATTCTTTCTAATTACTTCATCTCTCATGTCACCTTGAAACCTGTCAAGCTAATGACAGCAACACGATGACCTTATTTTAATAATCCTGATAACATTTTGCAAAATTACTTTAAATACTCAAATGTAACAAGTATTTAGCAGAAAAGTATAAGGCCTTAAACGTTTATTAACAGTTATTGACACTCACGGGGGCCGGAATCCCAAATTATCTCTTTTGGCAGCCGTATCATTACGAAGTCACAGCTTCTACCATCCTTAGCCAAAGAGTTTGTTACATTATTTATATTAGTAATCGATGACTCAGCATAACAGCTCGTTGTTGAGGTATAGCAGAGGAGTATTGCCACGGACACTTCGTAGACTCCGATTGCTGTAGTTGTTGCCACGGACGACCACAGACACTTCGCTGACTTTTCAGTGGTTTAGATGTGAGAAAGAAAGTGAATGAGGTGCTGCTGCGTTCTGCGCATAAATGCTCGTGTGCCCCCTCGGGGCACTTCTTGGGGTCGTGAGGTTTCTGTCCCCGCACTGCGCTCCTGACGTCGCTTGTACGGGGTTACTTATGCGTGTGCCCCGTTGGGGCACTAGCCTCTCATTTGGCCGCTCATCGCCCTTTCCAGTAGTCAGGGTGGAGGTTATGCCCGCAGCTGGGACAGCCTCGAGGGGGCACTGCAGCCCAATTGACCGCATTTCGCCCTTTCCGGTAGTCAGGGTGGATGCTAAGCATGCAGTTGGGACAGCCCCGAGGGGGCACACGAGCACGAAGTGCGCAGAGGCCCTTCGAAGCTATGCCACTGACTTTTCCACTGAGCCGGAAATATTAGGCAAAAGATTTGGTTGTTTGCTCAAAACTCATTAACTTTGCATCCACAAAGCCGCCTTCCGCAGGAAGCAGCTTGTTAGGACTTGTAGCTCAGTTGGTTAGAGCAACAGACTCATAATCTGGAGGTCCCAGGTTCAAGCCCTGGCTGGTCCACATTAAAAATCAGCAACTTAGAAGAAATTCAAGTTGCTGGTTTTTCGTTTTGCGAAAACAATGCGAAAACAATCGGTTTGAGTTCGACACCATTTTCTGCCACTTTCTGCAATTTCCTTCCATTTTGTTTTCGCAAAAACTTCGTCAACTCTCGCAAACAACGCTCCCCTTCAAACCGCTGTCGCGATTTGCGACGGTGGTACGATTTGTTCCGAGAAACCACCATCCCGATTTGGGAGGATGGTTTGAACCATATAACTGACGTGCCCAATATCGGAGCGTGATTGCAATTAGTATCTGATAGAACGATTCGTTCAGTCAGCCCATATGCCTACTTACTTGGTTACTTTCAGCAGAGTTAGTTCTGCGCCATAAAGTACTCCTTTGCCAAGTCAATGGCATCCAAGCGGAGGTTTTCATCTTCCTCCTTCAAAGCGGCATACACTCCATCAGCCAGCCAGAGCGTCATCAGTTCCTTCTCGTCAACCTTATACAGCTCCGCCAACTT
>ONMG01000324.1 GCA_900318855.1 uncultured Prevotella sp. | reverse complement strand
CTCGCTTACGGGCACAAAAAAAGGAGTACCGCTGTACTCCAACCTTGTTAACCTTAAATCTAATACTATGAAAAACACGCTGCAAAGGTACAGCTTAATTCTCGACGATACAAGTAAGGAGCTATCTTATCCAGCATTTATAACTTTTAGAAGGATATATTAAACACATTTAGGCACATAATGTCCAATGTGTGCAAAGATAGTGTTGTACATCACAACTGTAGCACCTCGCCGTCAAAAGCCAAATGGAAGCCGGGAGGAAGCAGTCGGGAGGCCTCAGCATGAAGTCCTATCTCGTGGTTCATATGCGTGAAATAGGTGACCTTTGCGCCTACCTTTCGTGCAAAGTCGATAGCCTCATCCACCAACATATGTGAATGATGTTCCTTCTTCCAGCGTAGGGCATTCACTACGAGTGTTTCCACACCAGCCAACCTGCTGAGTTCTGAATCGGCAATGGTCTTCATGTCGGTAATGTAAGCAAAAGAGCCAAACCGATAGCCGAGAATAGGAAGCTTATCGTGCATCACTTCTATAGGCAACACCGAGATGTCGCCTATCTGCAAACTCTGATGGGGCTTTATCGTATGCAGACTAAGCTTCGGCACTCCTGGGTAGAGATGCTCTGCAAAGCAATAGGGCATCGTTTGATGCAAGCCTCTCACTGTAGCCTCATTGGCATAGATGTTCAAATCACCAAACTGGCAGAAGGTCTTCAAGTCATCAATGCCAGCCACATGATCGTAGTGGATATGAGTAAGGAGTACAGCATCTATCTTACGAAACGGCTGACGCAACAACTGCTGCCTGATGTCAGGTCCTGCGTCAATGAGAATTCTCGTCTGCCGGGTCTCAAGGAGAGCGGCAGCACGCAGACGGTTGTCGTGTGGGGCCGTACTTCTGCACACCTTACAATTGCATCCAAGACCAGGAACACCACCGGAAGTACCGGTGCCTAAGAATGTGAGCCTCATCGGATATTCACCTCCGGTTGGATATCAATACCGAACTTTTCCTTCACGTCGTGCTGGATGCGTTGACAGAGTCGGAGTATGTCCTGTCCTGAGGCACCTCCAAGGTTCACCAGCACCAAAGCCTGCTTGTCGTGGACTCCCGCAGGTCCGAGGCTACGCCCCTTCCAGCCACACTGGTCAATCATCCAGCCTGCCGGAATCTTCACCCGCCCGTCAGCCAGCCTGTAATGCGGCATATTCGGCCACTGCTGACAAAGCCTGTCATAGGTACCACACTCAACTATAGGGTTCATGAAGAAACTGCCTGCATTGCCTTCCACTTCGGGGTCAGGAAGCTTCTCACGGCGGATATGAATAACCGTATCGCGTAGTTGCTGTGCCGTAGGCTGATCGATACGCTGTTCGGCAAGACACTGGCGGATGTTGCCATAGTCAAGATGTGGCACGAACTGTGTAGACAAACGGTAGGTGACATAAGTAATGAGATACTTATCACGCCAGTCCTGCTTAAACCGACTTTGACGGTAACTGTAAGCACAGTCTTCAGCAGTGAAGGCAACTCTTGCTCCGGTAGCAATCTCCACGGCCTCTACCTTATATATAATGTCCTTGGCCTCAGCTCCATAAGCTCCGATATTCTGTACTGCCGATGCACCCACTTCACCCGGGATGAGTGACAGATTCTCGGCACCGTGCCAGCCCATCCTCACACAGTAGGCCACCACATCATCGAACGTCGTCCCCGCCCAACAGCGCAGCATCACGACAGAGGCATCTTCAGCGTCGATTTGAGGAGTGACATCAAAACGGTTTTCAGGTGTTATCACCGTAGCCGGATAGTCGGCAGTGAGCAGCAAGTTGCTCCCTGCTCCAAGAAGCAATAAGGGGAAATCGCTGTCCGAGAGTCCCCGTACGATAAGCTGTGCCTCAGTCACATTGGCATATTCGAGGTAACGCCTGCATTTAGCTTCAATGCCAAAGGTATTGTGGCTGAGCAGAGAGTAGTCAAATCTTTCCTTCATTAGGAACACACTTAAAGTTATATATGAATGACGGTCAATAACTAAAGCTCACCAGTTTCCAGCGATTGCCTTTTCTCCGGAAAGTCATCTGTGTCTCCAGTCCATTGGCTATCCCCTGAATGACAAATATCTTCTGATTGCCTTCAGTGTATTTCTGACCATAGATGATGTTATATATTAGTCCATGGGGCAAGAAAGCAGGCTTGAATGAAGGCCACTGGTCAGGACTAATCTCGCCTGTGATGGTACCGAAATCATTATCGGGGTCTGGTCCAGTGAAAATCACAGAGCTGTTCATGCTTTGCACCTGAAAGGCACTGTCGACAGCAAAGCGCTGATAGAATTTCAAGAACGACGCATTGAGATTCTGATACATGGGCTTGTAGTTGATTGACGTGAGCATCCACTGACCGTTGATTCGGTTGAAGAGATACTGCTTCACCGTTTTGGTCTTGAAATAAATCTTCTCCACCACGACATTGCTTACCGTCGTATCCTTCACCAGTTTCATCTGCTTACGGTTGTCAAAAATAAGTGTATAGTAGTCCTGGCGCATGAAGAAATGTTCCATCTTCCAGTTATGCAGATCCATTGTTCCTACCTGTTTTCCGTTCTTGTATACAGGCAGAGGGAAGTGCACCCGTTTGCACTGCAGCCGCTTGTTGGCTGCAAAATTGAAGATGAAGTCATCAAACAGCTCGTCAGCAGCTTTGGGCATTGGGGTCGATGCAATCAGATTTTCGGCACTGTCGGTCTGGGCAGTATCTAAGGCCACATAATCCTTCGTGGCCGAATCGGCACCCGATGAGTTCTTGCCCGTGCAGCCAGCATCAGACAATGTGACCATTAGGACAACCATGAATGAAAGAATACCTAATACAACCTTTCTCATACTGATAACGACATAACATTACATAACGCAAACCATGGGGGTGACGACCTGTTAGCTCGGAGCAACGACTCTTTGGTAAAGTCTTAGGAGTTGCTTGAAAGACACATTCCCTGTTGTTCTACATTCCAGTCTTATCCATCTCCCCCACATTCAAGGGCAAAAGTACAACTTTAATTCGATATATTTCTTCTTTCGGGCAGAAAATATTAACTTTGCAACCGATTAATCAATTAGGTATGTTACTAGAGAAGATAGAGCAGCTCCTCAAAGAAGTGAGCAACCTCAAGGCATCCAATGCCACCGAGATAGAGCAGCTACGACTGAAATACCTCAGCAAGAAGGGAGAAATCAACGAGCTTATGGGAGAGTTCCG
>ONMG01000328.1 GCA_900318855.1 uncultured Prevotella sp. | reverse complement strand
TTAAATTTCCCTCCTGGGGGTAGGGGAGGGATGGATGTTTATTTTCCGTTCAGCTTCTTGATGAGGTCCACCTCATGCTGGTCGAAGGGTGTCTTGTCCTGACGATAGATGTCATGGAACCAAAGTTCGGGCTCCTTGCCACTCGGTATCGGCGTGTCCCAGGCGAAGATGGTGTTGGTCTTACCGGAGACGAAGCCCCAGTTGATGGCCACCACCTTATGCTCCTTCAGCAGGGGCATGATGTTGAAGAACATACTGCCGTTGCGGCGCGCCATGTACTCCGTGCAGACGAGTGGACGGTTGAGTGCACCGAAGTACTTGATGTCGCTCTCATGACTGGGCGTGGGCTGGTAGTTGTGGTAAGAGATGACGTCGGAGTGCTCGAGCTGGAAGGCATTGAGCGGTGCGTATTCCTTGCCCAAGTTCCATACACCTGAGGTCAGAGGCTGTGAGGGATTCACTTCGCGAGCCCACTCAAAGACTTTCCGGAGCAGAGGCAGGCTTGAGGTGACGAGGTGGTTGTTGCCCGGCTCATTGTAGAGATCCCAAAGCAGGATGCGCTTGTCGTTGCGGAAGGTGGAGAGGATGTCCTTCACGTATTTGCTCAGATTGCGGTAGAGGGTCACAGTGTCCTGGCGCAGACTCATCGACGGGTCGCGCACCCAGCCCGAGTTATGAATGCCGGGCTTGGGGGCGGGCTGCTTGCCATAGTGCGACTCGGCATTCCAGCAGTCGTCGAAAAAGACGAACAGAGGTCGGATGCCGTGCTTGGAGCAGATGCCGAGGAAGTTGTCAATGCGCTTCTTGAAGCCTGCCGGGTCGTGCTCGTAGACTACGCTGCTTAGGAATACGCGCATGGTGTTGAAGCCGAGTTCCTGGGCCCAGCTAAGCTCCTTGTCAATCTGCTTGGGGTCATAGGTCTCCTTGCTCCACATCTCTATTTGGTTGATGGCGCTGGCCGGAATATAGTTGCAGCCCGACATCCAGGGCAGTCCGGCATACCAGGCGTTGGCCTTAGCCTCGCTCCAACGTTCTGTCTGGTTCACAGCAGGTTTCTTTTTTGCACTTGCCGGCATTACGGCCGTCATGGTGAGTGCCAGCATTAAGAGCAGGCTCATTCTGAATCTTTTCATAGTGTTCTCGAATTAGTTAGTTATTTGTTAGTTATAAGTCTTTTGTTCCCGGGGCAACTCCTTGAGGCTCACGCGCCATTGTCCGCGCTCAAACTTCATGGGCAGTTTGTAGTCGGCCGTCTCTACCTGTCGGGCTGCCTTGCCGATGGTATCCATGAGCAGGAAATTGCGGACGCTGACCGCAATCTGTGCTGTGGAGTCGTCTTGATAGTCGATGGTGCCCAATTCGTGAGTGGCCCCTTCTTCCTTGGAACGAAGCAGTTCGACATCCGCATCATGCACCTGACTGGCGGCGTACTCCAGCCATAGTGAGGAGGAATCGGTGCACCACTGCAGAGCCTCTTCGAAACGCCAGTTGAAATAGGCCGTGGCGAACGAATCGGCATCTTGCCGAAGCTGTTTCTCCTGGCCCTTGTGAGTGCTGCCGCAAGCCGTAAGGGTGAGGAGGAGAAGAAGATAAGCTGCACTTTTCATCGCTTATTACTTAAATTTCTACAAAGTTAAGGCTTTTCTTTGGTACAGTCAATGTTTTTGTCTACTTTTGTTTTAAAGAACTGATTTTATGCTAAGATTTATATCCTTCGGGAGTGGCAGCAGCGGTAACTGCTATTATTTGTTCACCGACAACGACGGTCTGATGATAGATGTGGGCGTTGGACTTAGGACGCTGAAGAAGCATTTTACGCAATATGGGCTCAACATGCATGACATCCATCATGTGCTTGTCACTCACGACCATGCCGACCATGTGAAGTCGGTGGGCAGCTTGAGCAAGACTTTCGGGCTGCCTGTCTATGCTACCAGGAAAGTGCACAATGGTATTGATATCAACTACTGTGTGAAGCAGAAAGTGCCTGCTGAGCGCGTCAGGGTGATTGAGAAGAATGTCACTTTTTCAATCGGTGATTTCGAGGTCACTCCTTTCAGTGTGCCCCATGACAGTCTGGACAACGTGGGCTATAAGATAGTATGTGATGGAGTGACATTCTGTTTGATGACAGATGTAGGCCATGTGACCGATGAGATGAAGCAATTCATTAAGGAAGCCAACTATCTTGTGATTGAGGCCAATCACGATGAGCAGATGCTGGCTGCCGGCCCCTATCCCCAGTATCTGAAACAGCGGATTGCCAGCTCCACGGGTCATCTGAGTAATCGGGGATGCGGTGAGGCGATAGGTGAGAATGCGTCAGAGAACTTGCGCTATGTGTGGGCTTGCCATCTGAGTGCGGAGAACAATCATCCGGTGCTGGCCCATAAGACCATTGAGGAGGTGTTGGCACGCTATGGCATGAAATCGGGAGTCGACTTCGGATTCGAAGTGCTCAAGCGCAGGGTGCCTACGGGCATTTTTGATCTGAAATGAACGGAGTGGGCTGCTGATGACCGAGAGGATTGGGTGAGACGACGGTTCCTGAACCTCGATCTTCCGTAATCTTTAGTGGACATGATCGTTGTCCAAGCTTCCAAAACCGCAGGGCTCAGTGAGCTAATGAGCCCGGCGGAGATGGATGAAGTAGCACAGTTTGTAGAGGCTGAAGAGGCACAAGGACGGATGGTCGGCGATAAGTCGGCGACGCCAGCTGCTTCCCAACAGATTATAGAGACTGCGGAATAGAAAGTCGGCGTGCAGCCGTGAGATTCTCTCAGCTGCGGCATAGAGTCTGGATACACCCTTCAAGTCGTCTTTGAAAGCATGAAGAGTTTGCAATGAAGTCTCAGTCTTTTCAACGAATTCAC